>JAKAMV010000129.1 GCA_021812735.1 Chloroflexota bacterium
GCGACGGGCACGGCCTGGGCCGCCTGGGCGGCCTGGGCGGCAGCGAGCGCGGCGTTCACCGGCCTGCCGCAGCGCGGGCAGGCGACCCATGCCGGATCGTCGATCTGGGCCGAGCAGCTGGGGCAGCGCCCCGGCGTGAACGGGTCGCGCGTCCCGCAGGAGGGGCAGGCGACCGCGTCCCGCTCGATGTATGCCCCGCAGTGGGGGCACGGGTGCTTGAACGTGGGCATCGCGAGCCGCTCCCTCAGCCGACGGGGTCGCCGGCCTCTTCGCTGATCTGCGCCTCCTCGGCGGCCCGGCCGGGCCACTCCGCGCCATCATCGCGCGCCGTCGCGTGCCATGCCACCAGGTCCCGCAGGGCGCCCTCCCACGACGCGGGGTCGCGGTGGGCCACCCGCGCGACGAATGCCCGACGCGCGGCGGCCAGCGACGGGAGCGCAGCGAGCGCGAGCCGGTACCGCAGCGCGGCCGGTGCCGCCAGCTGGGCGGCGGGGAGCGCCATCGGCTCGCGGAGGAACCGGGCGTCCAGCAGCGCCTCGGAGATATCGGCCACCGCCGCCTCGAGCGCACCGTCCGGCAGCGACCCCGCGAACGACGCCCGAGGCAGCACGCGGAACAGGTAGGTCGCGTGGGCCCCGTCGCTCACGAGCTCCATGGCGACCAGGTTGCCCGGCAGGCCCACCAGGAACCAGAGCCTCGGCCGGTCCGGTGAGCCCGGCGTCTCGGGCGCGCAGGCGATCCAGCGCGGTGCCCCGTCGCCGCCGCCGATGGCGCGCAGGACGCGGTACGAGGCGTCGAACGGCGGCACGCCCAGCGCCGCCGCCTCGAGGACGGGCCACGCCTCGCCCAGCGCCGCAGGCGACGCCGGCCGCCCCTCGAGCAGCCGCAGCGAGGCGAGCGACCGCGTGCCGAACGGCGCGTCCGGAACCAGAGCGGTGACGATCGCCGTCGCGTCGGCCATCGCCCCGTCGCGCAGCGCGGTCCAGCGCCTGGCGTGCTCCGTGGCGACCGCGCCGAGGCGGACAAGCCGCAGCGCCGGCCCGCCGTCCGGGGCCGGGGCCAGGCTAGGCCCGGAGCCTCCCACCGCCACCCCGCCGACGGACGGCTCGACCTCCACCGCGCCGATGTCCGCGCGGCGGATGCGCCGCCACGGTTGCCGCTCGTCCACGGGGGCCAGCACCACCCCGCGCTCGTGGTACAGGAGCTGCGCGATGCCCGACTCGGCCCCGACCGCGTACTCGACCAGGTCGATGGACGTGCCCGGCCGCGTCTCGACCAGCCCGTCCGCCAGCCGCTGGCGGAGCCGCCCCTCGCGCAGCACCCGGACCAGCAGCCCCGCCATGGTCCCGAGGCGTTCGAACTGCCAGCGCTCGGCCCCGGGCCCCTGGCCGAGGTCCACCGTCACCACGCCGCCCTCGACCGCCAAGGCCGCCACGTCCCGATAGGCGGCCGACCACATCGCGCTCGCGGCGGCCCCGACCGTGAGCCCGTGCTCGTCGAGCGTCACCTGCACGTCGGCGCCCGTCTCTCCCGGCCGTCGGGCGGTCGCGCGGATGCGTGCGGGCAGCTGGTTGGTCACGGTCGCGTCTCCCCCCGAGGGCCTCGTGGCGCGCCCTGGCGGCGCGGGGCCATCGTAGCCCGGGCGGGCGGCCCCCGACTGGACCCCCCGATCGCGGGAGGACGATAGGACCTCCGGCATCTGCCGCGTCATGGCCAGGGAGGTCAGGATGGCCCGGTTCCAACGGGCCGAGGAGTCGCCATGCAGAACGGTCGGGGAGCCGGCCAGGACCTCACGGACCTCGAGCGCGCCCTGCTGTCCACCGACCGGGTGACGGCGGCGCGCATTCTCGCCGGGCCATTCGCGTCGGGGGTCGTCGGGGTGCCCGGGCTCGACGGGTCGAGGGTGCCGCCCATCCCCGTGAGCCGGGTGGACAACCTGCTCGTGCCCGCCCTGCGCTCGATCGGCAACGCGTGGGGCGCCGGGCGAGTGGCCCTGTCGCAGGTGTACCAGGCCGCGCGCGCGGCCGAGGACATCGTGGGCGCCATCGAGGCCGAGTCGCAGCTGCGCCGCCACCCTGCACCGCGCATCGGCCTGGCCACGCTCGAGGACCATCACTCGCTGGGCAAGCGGATCGTGTCGATGACGCTGCGCGCGGTGGGCTACCCGATCCGCGACTACGGCGCCGGGGTCTCCGTCGAGGCGCTCGCGGAGCACGCGGCCGAGGACGAGCTGGACGTCCTGCTCGTGTCCACGCTGATGCTCCGCTCGTGCATGCGGGTGGAGGCCCTGCGCAAGGAGCTCGACGCCTTCGCGCGCCGGCCCCGGATCGTGGTGGGCGGCGCGCCCTACCTGTTCGACGGCGGCCTGTGGCGCGAGGTGGGCGCGGACGCGATGGGTCGGAGCGCGGCGGACTCGATCGACCTGGTGGCCGAGACGCCGCTCGCCGGAGCGGCAGGCGGCACGGGCGATGCGGCCGACCACGCGGGCCGCGACCGGAGGCGGCTGGCATGACCGCCGACCGCGTGCCGGAGCTCACCCCCCTCGGCAGGGTCGTCGCGGCGCTCACGCGCCAGACGCCCGACCGCGTGCCGCTCATCCTCCCGCTCACCCTCCACGGCGGCCAGGCGCTGGGGATCTCCATCCGCGAGTTCTACTCGGACCCGCGCAACGTCATCGAGGGCCAGGTCCGCCTGCACGACCGGTACGGCGCGGACGCCGTGCCCGGCAGCTGGTACGCGCCGCTGGAGCACGAGGTGTGGGGCGGTGAGGTCCTCTGGTTCGACGACGGCCCGCCCAACGCGGGTCTCCCGATCGTGACCGCCGAGCGGATCCCCCTGCTCGAGTCGCCCCGGCCCGAGGATTCGCCCCGCTCGATGGCGATGCTGGAGGCGATCGCCGGGCTGCGCGAGCGGCTGGGGCCCGACGTCGCGATCATCGGCGCGGTGGTCAGCCCCAACTCGCTGCCGATCATGCTCATGGGGTTCGAGCCGTACCTGCAGCTGGTCCTCGACCGGCGGCCGCTGTGGGACCGGCTCGTCCGGGTGGTGGAGGAGTGGTCCGTGGCCTGGGGCAACGCCCAGCTGGCGGCCGGCGCCTCCGGCCTCGTCTACTTCGACCCGATGGCTTCCTCCACCATCGTGCCGCCCGCGCTCTACCGCGCCACGGGCAAGCGCGTCGCCACGCGGGTCATCGCCCGCCTGGCCGGCCCCACCGTCACGATGCTGGCGTCGGGGCGGAGCATCCCGGTGATCGGCGACCTCGCGGAGACCGGCACGCTCGGGGTGGGCATCAGCTCGCTCGACGACGTGGACGAGGCCGCCGCCCTGTGCCGCGGGCGGCTCGCCATCGTGGGGGCGCTCAACGGCATCGAGATGCGCCACTGGTCCGCCGCCGACGCCGAGGCGGAGGTCCGCAGGCTGGTCCGGGCGGCCGGCCCGGGCGGTCTCGTGGTCTGCGACAACCACGGGGAGATCCCCTTCCCGGTGACCGACGAGACGCTCATGGCGATCGCCGACGCGGTGCGCCGCTGGGGCCGTTACCCGCTCTCGCCCGACGTCTGACGCGGACGGCGCGCGCGGTCCGACCCCCCGCGCGCGCCCCCGACCCGCTAGCCTCTCGCGGTGATCTCCGTCCGCCTTGCCGTGTGGCTCGTCATCGTCTCGGGCGTCCTGTTCGGCACGGCCGGCACCGCCCAGGCGCTGGGGCCAGCCGCCGCTCCGCCGGTGGCCGTGGGCATCCTGCGGATCCAGGCCGGCGCGCTCGCCCTGCTGCTGGCGATGCCGTTTCTGGGCGCCCGCCGGGCCCGCCTGCCGGTCCTGTGGCGCCGGCCCCAGATCGTGGTCACCTCGCTTGCCGCGGCGCTCTACCAGCCGTTCTTCTTCGGCTCGGTGAGCGGCGTGGGCGTGGCGCTCGGGACGCTGGTGGCGGTGGGCAGCGAGCCCGTGTTCGCCGGCCTGCTGGGCTGGCTGTTCCTCCGCCACCGGCCCACCGCCGGCTGGCTGGCCGCGACGGGGATCGCGGTCGTGGGCCTGGTCCTCCGATCCGAGGGCCAGTTCGGCGGCGGCGACCCGCTCGGCTTGCTGCTCGCGCTGGGGGCCGGGCTGTGCAGCGCCAGCTACACCGTGGCCGCCAAGCACCAGCTCGACCGCGATGCAACTGCCATCGAGCTGCCGGCCGCGAGCTTCGTGCTGGGCGGCCTGCTGCTGGCGCCGCTGCTCATCGGCCAGCCGCTGGGCTGGGTGGCCTCGCCGGGCGGCGCCGCGCTGGTGCTGTACCTGGGCGTTGCGACCATGGCCATCGCCAACGTGGTGCTGGCGCGCGGCATCCACGGCCTGCCGCCGGGCCCCGCGGCCACGCTCATGCTGACCGACCCGGTGGTGGCGACGCTGCTGGGCGTGGTGGTGCTGGGCGAGCCGCTGTCGCCCATCGCCGCGGCGGGCGTGGGGATGGTGCTCGTGGGCCTCGTGCTGCAGGGCCTGGTGGTGGCCCGCACGACGCCCGGGGACCTGGAGCCGGCGCCGGTCCTGTAAGGTGGCCGGCGCGACATGCTTGCGCCGTCCGTGGTCGAATGGGCGGCACCAGCCCAAGGGCGTCCCCGGCATTCCCGACCCGCCGCCAATGAGGAGTCCCACCGTGATCGTCTGCGTTCCCGTCACCCCTGATGGCCAGGTCGACGGCAGTTGGGGCCGCGCGCCGCGCGTCGCCATCGCCAAGGTCGTGGACGGCCAGATCATCGCCTGGGACGAGCACCCAGTGGCCTGGGACGCCCTCCACGACGTCGGCACCGAGGGCGGCCACCACGCCCGCGTCGCCACGTTCCTGCGCGACCACGGGGTGGAGGTGGTCGTCGCGCAGCACATGGGCCCGCCCATGGCCCAGATGCTCGGCAAGCTCAAGATCCTCGCCCGGCTCGGCGAGCAGGGTGACGCGCGCGCGGCCGTCCTGGCTGCCGGTCGCCTGGACGCCTGACGCCCGGCGGGCCCGGTCCGAGCCGCGGGCTCAGCGCCTGCCGAGCGTTCGCTCAGCCCTCGTTGTTCTCGTCGGCCTCCAGCACGGCGCGGATCGCGTCGGCCAGCTCGGCCTTGGAGAACGGCTTGCCGAGGAACGCGGTGCCCGGGCGTGACTCCAGCGCCTGTTCCGGCGCGAACCCCGACGCGAGCAGCGTCCGGAGGCCGGGTCGTCGGCCCTCCAGCACGTCGGCCAGGCGCGGTCCGGTCATGCCCGGCATCAGCACGTCGGTCAGCAGCACGTCCACCCGGGCGAGCTCGTCGTCCGTGAGGGCGAGCGCCTCCTCGGGCCCCGCCCGCTCGACCACCGTGTAGCCGAGGCTGGCCAGGCTCCGGACAAGTCCGCGGCGCACCAACGGCTCGTCCTCGACCACCAGGATCGTCGCGCCGGGACTGCGGACCGCATCGGCGGGCGCGCCGGGCGCCTGCGGCTCGGTCGGGGCCGTGACCGGGGCATCCACGGCCGGCAGGTCGATGGTGAACGTGGTGCCCTTGCCCACGGCGCTGTCGATGGCCACCCACAGCGACGAGACGGGCGCGTGCGCGCCGACGACGGCCACGGGCAGGACGTCTTGCCGCTGGTGAGCGCCTCCCCGTCCACGGTGCTCGCCTGCGTCGGCAGCCCCTCCCTGGTTGTTGCCCCTGGCGCTGCAACGGTGCGCCCGCCGCACGATCGCCTCCGCTCCGGCACGGATCGTGCGGCGGCGATCCGGGCCGAGCGGCGGACGAACGCTTGCGAGGGTCGGCTCCTTCGTGCGGGCAGCGCACGGTTGCATCGCCGGCGGAAGCGCACGCGCGCCGGGTCCACGCGGCGGGAGGCGCCTGCGGCCCGTCCCGTCGCGTGGACGCACACCGCGGCTCACGCCGATGCCCGGACACGGCACCGCCGCCGGCGGGGCCGGCGGCGGCAGGCGGCGCGATTGGCGGGGCCCGGGCGCCCCGGCGGCGTCAGCGCAGGAACTCGGCCGGGGTGCTGAACGACCGCAGCGCGGCCATGTAGTTGGCGCGCTCGAACAGGGACGGGTCGGCCACGCTGGCCGCGCTCGCAGCCCCGCGCATCTGGCCCACGGACTCGTACTCGTGCTCGGCCATCCACGCGGCCAGCCCGTCCACGAGCGAGCGCATGTGGCTCGGGCCGTGGTGGAGCAGCGAGGACGCGGTCATCGCGACGTCCGCGCCGACGAGCAGCGCCTTGGCGGCGTCGGCCGCCGTGTGGACGCCCGAGGTGGCCGCCAGCCCCACCCCGTCCCCGAGCTGCGGCCGCAGGATCGCGATCCAGCGCATCGGGAGGCGGAGCTCGGCCGAGACCGAGAGCGACACCCGGTTGACGACGTCGAGCGAGTCCAGGTCGAGGTCCGGCTGGTAGAAGCGGTTGAACAGCACCAGGCCGCTCGCGCCCGCCTTGACCGCCCCGGCGGCGAAGTTCCCCAGGGCCGAGTAGTACGGGCTCAGCTTCACCGCCAGGGGGATGGTCACGGCCGCTCGGACCGCCGCGATCAGCTCCAGGTCACGGGCCTCGCGGTCGCAGCCGGACATCGCCGGGTCCGCGACCACGTGGTACAGGTTGAGCTCGAGTGCGTCGGCACCGCTGTCCTGCATCAGGCGCGCGTAGCGAACCCACCCGCCCTGCGTGGTGGCGTTGAGGCTCGCCACCACCGGGATCGCGACGGTCCGCTTGGTCTTGGCCAGGCGCTCGAGGTAGCGGTCGCCGGCGTCCCGGTAGTCCCCGATCTGCGGGAAGTACGAGAGCGCCTCGCCGAACTGCTCGTCGCCCTGCTCGAGCGAGCGGTTCAGCTCGATCTCCTCGTGGAGGACCTCCTCCTCGAACAGCGAGGGCAGCACGACCGCCCCCGCCCCCGCCTCCTCGAGGCGCTTGCACCCGGCGGGGTCGCCGGTGAGCGGCGACGACGACGCGACGATCGGATTCCGGAGCTGGAGTCCCAGGTACCGGGTCCGCAGGTCCGCGCTCATGCCTCGACCTCCGGCTCGCCACGGCCCGCGGCCGCCGGCTCGCCCTCTCTGGAGTGCAGGTGCGGCACGTTCCGGTGGATGCCCGCGAGCTGCTCGTAGTACCGCCACTTCTCGTCGGCGTCGGCCTGCATGAGCTCGGCGAGCTCGGCGGCCTTGTCGGGGTTGGTGCGCTCGAGGATGGCGAACCGCGTCTCGCTGGCCACGAACTCGTGGATCGGCAGGGTCGGCTTGGTGGAGTCGAGCCTGAACGGCATGCCCTCGTCGTCGCTGACCACGGGCGAGTAGCGGTAGAGCGGCCAGTAGCCGGACTTCACCGCGTCCTTCTGGTGACTCATGGACTTGCTCATGTCGATGCCGTGGGCGATGCAAGTGGCGTAGGCGATGATCAGGCTCGGCCCGGGCCAGGCGTCGGCCTCCAGGAAGGCCTTGATCGTCTGCGCGTCGTTGGCGCCCATGGAGACCTGGGCCACGAACACGTTGCCGTAGCTGCGGGCGATGGCGCCGAGGTCCTTCTTGCCCGTGGCCTTGCCGGCCGCGGCGAACTTGGCGACCGCACCGCGCGGCGTGGACTTGCTGGCCTGCCCGCCGGTGTTCGAGTACACCTCGGTGTCGAGGACCAGGATGTTGACGTTGCGGCCCGAGGACAGGACCTGGTCCAGGCCGCCGAAGCCGATGTCGTAGGCCCAGCCGTCGCCGCCGATGATCCACACGCCCTTGCGGACGAGGTCGCCGGAGAGCGATGCGAGGGAGCGGGCGTCCTCGGAGCCGATGGCCGCCAGCCGCTCGCGCAGCTGGGCCACGCGGCCGCGCTGCGTCTCGATGCCGGCCTCGGTGCTCTGGTCGGCGTGGACGAGGTCAGCCGCGAGCGCCTCGCCGATCTGCGGCGCAAGCCGCTGCACCAGCGTGGAGGCGAGCTCGTGCTGCTTGTCGAGCGCGAGGCGCATGCCGAGGCCGAACTCCGCGTTGTCCTCGAACAGGCTGTTGGCCCAGGCCGGGCCCTCGCCCGCGGCGTTGGTGGCCCACGGCGTCGTGGGCAGGTTGGCGCCGTAGATGGAGGAGCAGCCGGTGGCGTTGGCCACCACCATCCGGTCGCCGAACAGCTGGGTCGCGAGCCGCAGGTACGGCGTCTCGCCGCACCCGGCGCAGGCGCCCGAGAACTCGAACAGCGGCTCGAGGCGCGCGGCACCCTTGACCGTGTCCACCGGGATCGCCTCGCGGGCGAGCGGCGCGATGGTCTGGAACCTGTCCCAGCGCTCGCGCTCGACCTCGCGGTTCTCGAGGTAGTTGGCCATGTTGATGGACTTGTGGCCCACGTCCGAGCGGCTCTTGGCCGGGCACACGTCCACGCACACGCCGCAGCCGGTGCAGTCGTCCGGGGCCACCTGGATCGTGATCAGGTGGTTGGCGAGCTCGCGGCTCTTGAACTCCTTGCTGGGCAGCCCGTCCACGGCCTGGTCGGCCGGATAGACCTTCATGCGGATGGCCGCGTGCGGGCAGACCATGGCGCACTTGCCGCAGTCGATGCAGATGGACTCGTCCCAGACCGGGATGGACGGGGCGATCGCCCGCTTCTCGTACCGCGTGGTGGCAGTGGGGAAGGTGCCGTCCACGGGCAGTGCGCTGACCGGCAGCAGGTCGCCGTCGCCGGCGATCAGCTTGGCGGTCACGTCGCGGACGAACTCGGGGGCGGTGGCGGGGATGAGCGAGCTGGCGACGTCGTCGCCCTTGACCGTGCCCAGGGCGACGTGGGCCATCCGGGCGAGCGACGCGTCGATGGCCGCGTAGTTGCGCTGGACCACCGACTCGCCGCGCTTGGCGTAGGTCTTCTTGACCGAGTCCTTGATCCGCGCGATGGCGTCGTCCGCGGGCAGCACGCCGGACAGCGAGAAGAAGCACGGCTGCATGACCGTGTTGATCCGGTTGCCCATGCCGACCTCGGTCGCGACGGCGAACGCGTCGATGACCCACAGGTCGATGCCCTTGTCCACCATGGCCCGCTGGACGCCGGCGGGGAGCTGGTCCCAGACCTCGGCCGGGCCGTACGGCGAGTTCAGGAGCAGCGTGGCGCCCGGCTTGGCGAGCTCCATCACGTGCTTGTTGTGGATCAGGTTGAACTGGTGGACCGCGACGAAGTCAGCCGCCTCGACCAGGTAGGTGCTCTTGATGGGCTTGGGCCCGAAGCGCAGGTGCGAGGTGGTGATCGAACCCGACTTCTTGGAGTCGTACTTGAAGTAGCCCTGGGCCCAGAGGTCCGTGCCCTCGCCGATGATCTTGACCGAGCTCTTGTTGGCGCCGACGGTGCCGTCCGACCCGAGGCCGAAGAACACGGCCTGGACCTCGCCGGCGGGCCGCTCGTAGCGGAACTCGCGGTCCATGGGCAGCGAGAGGTGGGTCACATCGTCGAAGATGCCCAGCGTGAAGTGGCGCTTGGGCTTCGCGGCGGCCAGCTCGTCGAAGATGGGCTTGGCCATCGACGGGTTGAACTCCTTGGACGCCAGGCCGTAGCGGCCGCCGATCACCCGCGGCATGGCCGCGAACGGGGCGGTGTCGCCGTCCATCGCCTCGGCAAGCGCGGACACGACCTCGAGGTAGAGCGGCTCGCCGACGGCGCCCGGCTCCTTGGTCCGGTCGAGCACCGCGATGGCCCTGACGGTCTTGGGCAGCGCCGCGACGAACGCCTCGGACGGGAACGGGTTGAACAGGCGAACGGCCAGCATCCCGACCTTCTCGCCGCGGGCGACGAGGGCGCTCACCGTCTCCTCGACCGCACCAGCAGCGGAGCCCATGACCACCACCACGCGCTCGGCGTCCGGGGCGCCCACGTAGTCCACGAGGTGGTACTGGCGGCCGGTGCGGGCGGCCAGCTCGTCGAAGACCTCCTGCACGACGCCCGGCACGGCGAGGTGGTACGGGTTGCCTGCCTCGCGCGCCTGGAAGTAGACGTCCGGGTCCTGCGCCGTGCCGCGGACGACCGGCTTCTCCGGCGAGAGCTGGCGCGCCCGGTGGGCGAGGATGTCCTCCTCGCGGATCAGGGCCCGCAGGTCCTCCTTGGACAGGATCGCGATCTTGTTGATCTCGTGGCTGGTGCGGAAGCCGTCGAAGAAGTGGAGGAACGGCACCCGGCTGCGCAGCGTGGCGGCGTGGGCGACGAGCGCGAAGTCGTGCGCCTCCTGGACCGACCCGGCGGACAGCATCGCAAAGCCCGTGGCCCGGGCGTGCATAACGTCGCTGTGGTCGCCGAAGATCGACAGGGCGTGGGTCGCCAGCGCGCGGGCGGCGACGTGGATGACCGCCGGCGTGAGCTCGCCCGCCATCTTGAACATGTTCGGGATCATCAGCAGGAGGCCCTGCGACGCGGTGAACGTCGTGGCGAGGGCGCCCTTCTGGAGGGCCCCGTGCATGGCGCCCGCGGCGCCGCCCTCCGACTGCATCTCCACGACGTCCGGGACCTGGCCCCAGAGGTTCGGCTTGCCGGCAGCCGCCCAGTCGTCGCAGTGCTCGGCCATCTGCGAGGCTGGCGTGATCGGGTAGATGGAGATCACCTCAGACAGCGCATAGGCGACGCGGGCCGCCGCCTCGTTGCCGTCGAGGGTCTCCCAGTGCTGATCCATCGGTTCGCAGTTCCTTTCGGGCGGCGCCGGCCACCCGTGCTGGTGGCGGTTGGGCTCGGTCGGGGGACACCAACGCGGCATCGCCCGACACTCTGCGGGAATTGTGCGCCACTCGGCGCTGTGGCGGCCGGCCGGATGGATCACCCGCAGCGGACCGCAGGTCAGGGGTTGGGGGCCAACTGGTAGGGATTCCGGTCCGGTAGGCCCGCCCGGGATGCCGGCGGGGGCCGGTGTGACCGGGCCGCTGCCGGGTCGCGGCCCGGCGCGGGAAGCCCGGGCCAGGCGGTGCGGCGCGCGGGCGAGCCCGGGAGATCCCGGCCGATCGGGGCGAGCGCCCGGGCGTTTGACCGGCTCCGGCGGCGAACCCTACCCTCTTTCGAGCAGCCGGCGATGGTGCCCGCCGAGACGCGAACGCGTCTGAACCGCCCGCGAGGGCTGATGGCCTCTGGCCTGTACGCGCAGGACGGGGCCTCCCGTTGCCCCGCAGACGGAGGCGGCATGACGTACCTCGCCATATCGGTCGGCGCCATCCTCGGCGCCAATGCCCGCTTCCTGCTGGGCGGCTGGGTCTTGGAGCGGATGGGCGCCGAGTTCCCCTTCGGCACGCTGCTGATCAACGTCAGCGGCTCGCTGGCCATCGGGCTTGTGTACGCGCTGATCCAGCGGCTCGGCGCGCCCGACTGGGTCCGGCCCCTCGTGGTCGTGGGGTTCCTGGGGGCCTACACCACGTTCTCGACGTTCTCGCTCGACACGCTCTCGATGGCCGAGAGAGGCGCTTGGCTGGCGGCCGTCGGCTACGTCGTCGCGAGCGTCGCCGCGTCCATCATGGCGGTCGGGCTGGGCGTGACCCTGGGTGGCGGGGGCTGATCGCCGGGGCCTGGGGGAGCGCGCGGGGTCGTACGCGGCCGTCGCCCAGGCGGCCTGCGACGCACGAGCCCGCCTCATTGTTGCGTGCATGATCCGGCGAGGGCTGGTATGGTCCGCGCCGTTGGCCTGACGACAGGGGTACCAGCTGCATATCTCCGACCGGCAGGATGACCTGCCGTCTGGTCGCCGCCTCTCTCCGGGGAGGACGCACGATCAGCAGCGTGTCGCCACACGAAGCGCTGCGAACCTCCTCTGACCGGTCGGTCCCGTCCCATCGCCACGGCGAGATGACCGCCGTGTCCTGGTAGAGAGGAGTCCTTTGCGTCTCACCGCCGGCCTCCGGGCCTTCGGAATCGCGGCGCTCGCCGCCGTCTCCACGCTCGTCGTCGCGTCGCCCTCGATCGCGGCCGCGAGTTCGGCCAACACATCGCTGACGGTCGCCATGCGCGTCGTCACCATCGCCGAGGCGCAGCTGGGCAAGCCGTATGTCTTCGGCGCCGCCGGCCCCACCGCCTTTGACTGTTCCGGCCTCGTCCGATACGCCTACCTCCAGGCGGGGGTGAACGCCCTCCTGGGCGGCGGCCACTCGGGCTACGCGATGCTCGCGTGGGGTCGGGCCCGCCACCTCGTCAGCCGCTCGAACCCCCAGGTCGGCGACGTGGTCATCTACGGGAACGGGGCGCACGCCGCCATCTACATCGGCGGCGGTCGCGTGATCAGCGCGCTCAACCCGAGCCAGGGCATCCGCATCACCGGCCTGTATGCGCTGCACGACTCCGTCACGGGTTACATCCACACGCACCTGAGCGGGACGGGGCCCTCCAGCACGCCCTCGCCGTTGCGGACCGCGACGTCCCTCAAGACCGTCAAGCCGACGGCCGCCAAGTCCAAGGTCACGGTCAGGGCCGCCAAGCCAGCGGCCGCGAAGGCGCCCATCGTCGTGGTGGCGCGCTCGTACCTCAACCTGCGCAGCGCGCCTTCCGTCTCGGGGCGCGTCCTGGCAACCGTGCGCCCGGGAGACCGGCTCCGCCTGATCGGCGCCACGACGACGAGCGGCCGGCGCTGGGACCACGTGTCCTACGGGAACCACAGCTACTGGGTGCTCGCCAGCCTGGTGCGCGCCGCCTGACACGGCACGCGCCGCGGGCCGCGGTGCGCGCCGCCCGATGGGACGCCGGCTCCGCCGCGCCCGCCCGTCACCCCAGTGAAGGCCGCTCCGCCCACGTGCGGGGCGGCTTTCGCGCGTTCGGCGCTCCGGCGCTGGCGCTGCGGCGCTGGCGCTGCGGCGCTGGCGCTGCGGCGCGTCGGCCGCTGGAGGCGTCAGTCCGCGGCCGGCCCCGGGCTGGTCGCCCCGCCCGCCGGCACGCGCTCGTTCGGCAGGTGCCGCCGGCCCGACCCGCGGACCAGGCTCGTGACGATGCCGATGGCGCAGACCGCGGCTGCCACCGTGAACGCGTCGTGGATCGCGTCGGCCAGCGCCACGCTCTGCGGCACCGACCCGACCAGGTGGACGGGCATCCGCGTGGCGACGATCGCCGCCGACAGCGCGATCCCCAGCGCCTGCCCCGTGACCCGCATCTGGGCGAGCGTGCCCGACGCGGTCCCGACCCGGCGGCCGGGCACGGACCCCAGGACCGCGGAGCTGTTGGGGCTCATGAACAGGCCCTGCCCGACGCCCAGGAGAACGAGCCGCCAGATGAGGTCCGGCAGCGTGAAGTCCACCGCCAGCTGCGTGAGGCTGAGCAGTCCCAGCACCATCAGGACGATCCCGACGCTCGCGGGGACGGCCGGCCCGATCCGGTCCGAGATGGACCCCGAGAACGGCGCCACGAAGGCCATCGAGATCGGTACCGGCGTCAGCAGCAGGCCGGCCTCGATGGGATCGAAGCCGCGGCCCTGCTCCAGCAGGAACGGCAGCAGGAACGTGGCGGTGAACATGCCCGCGAACGCGACGACCACGCTCGCGAGGCCGAAGCTGAACGGGCGGATGCGGAACAGGGCCAGGTCCAGCAGCGGCTGCGCGCTGGACCGCTCCGCCAGCACGAACGCGGCGCCGATCACCGCGAACGCGGCGAGCAGCAGGAGGGTCAGGGGCGAGGTCCAGCCCCACGTCTGGCCCTCGGACAGGGCGAGCAGCAGGGCGAACAGCGCGATGCCGGACAGCGCGGCGCCGCGCAGGTCGAACGACTGGTCGTGGCCTCGGCCCTCGGCCGGCAGCACGCGCCATGCCCACAGGATCGCGATGAGGCCGATCGGCGCGTTGATCAGGAAGATGGACCGCCACGAGGCCACCTGGGTGAGGACCCCGCCGATGGCCGGGCCGAGGCTCAGCCCCAGAGAGACGCTCACGCCGTTGAGGCCGAGCGCGCGGCCCCGCTCGCTCGGGCCGAAGGTGCGCGCGATGACCGCCGGCCCCATGGCCATGATCGCGGCGGCGCCGATCGCCTGGACCGTGCGCGAGGCGATGAGCCAGCCCTCGTTGGGGGCGAGTCCGCAGGTGACGCTCGCGAGCGTGAACACCGCGAACCCGATGAGGTAGACGCGCTTGAACGTGGCCACCTCGCCGAGGCGCCCCACCGGGAGCAGCAGGCTGCCCACCACGAGCAGGTAGGCGACGACGACCCACTCGACGGTGGTCAGGTCGATCCGAAAGTCCGTCTGGATTGCCGGCAGCGCGATGTTGACGATGCTGCCGTCGAGGGTGGACATCAACGATCCGAGCGAAACCGTCGAGAGGATGAGCCACTTGCGCTGCATGCCTCGAGGCTACCGGATCGCCCCAGACCCCGGCCTGCCAAGGGGCGGCGCACCGCCCCCGCCGCGCCCGGCCGCCCTGACCGGTTGTCCAGCCCCGTTCGCTACGGCTGCCCGGCCGATCCGGCGGCTGGCGCCGGCTGGCAGGTCCAGGCGAGCTGGCCCGCGACGACAGCGCCCTGGCCCGGGTCGAGGGTGAGCGTGCCGCTGGACAGGTCACCGCTGCCCACGTCGCCCGTGCCGTCGCGGAGGGGCATGCCGGGGCCGGCCAGCCCGATCGCGGTCGGGTCGATTGCAGCGGCGCCGCTCGGCAGTTGGATCGTCAGCTGGCCGGCCGGAACGTTGCCGGTGAGCGGCGTGCGCAGCGGGAAGGCGACCTGGGTGACCGCGGTGCGGCCGGGGCCCCACGTGCACGCCGCTGGCACTCCGGCCGGGAGCTGGGCGCCGTCGAGCGTGCCGGTGAGGGTGCCCGGAACCACCACCGACGACGCGAGGCCCGGCACCAGGAGGTTGCCGACGAGCCCGGCCGCCGTCGCCGCGATCGCCGCCCAGCCGGTCATGCGCATCTCGAACCGGCCCGTCGCGATGCGCATGCCGACCAGCACGATGACGAGCCCGGGCCCGATCACGAGCAGCAGCGCCGGAGCCAGCGACGCCGCGGAGCCCAGGCCGGCCGAACGCTTCCAGACGATGCCCCAGAGCAGGCCGAGGACCACCGCGACGGCGAGCGTCGCGACCTCGCCGCGGCCAATCGGTTGGCGCGGCGGCTGCCGACGCCCCGGGTTCGTGCTGGCCACGCGTCTCCTCGCCGACGGGTGTGGGTTGACCGGAGCCTAGCACCGCGCGCCCGTGACGGCCCCGCCTGTGCTGCGGATCGCTCCGGCGCGGGCGACCTGGTCCGGGCGACCTCGTCAGGCGCCCGGCGGCCCGGCCTCGCACCACGCGCCGAGGGCTCGCGTGGCCGCGTCGGCCGTGCCCAGCACCGGCACCCCGGCCTCGAGCAGGCGCGTCCGCAACGGCTCGTACATCGGCCCTGCGTCCACCACCGCAACCCACGGCTTCGTCGTTGCGTGCCAGAGACGGGCCACCACGTCGGCCACCGCGCCCGGCCGCGCGAGGTCCTCGTCGTGGCCCTCGCCGGCGGGCAGGCCGTCGATCGTGTCGGTCATGGGGACGATGCCGACGATCCCCGCGTCCACCTCGTCGGCGGCGAGGATGATCCGGGCCGTCTCCCCCACGATCCGCGCATCCGCGATGGGGGTGAGGTCGAGCGGGTTGTGCACGTCCACGACCGAGGTGATCCCGGCGGGCACGAGCACCCGGCCCAGCGCCTGCTCGGTGGCGGGTGAGAACCGCACCAGCTCGAGCGGCCCCGCGTGGTCGGCGATCGTGACGCACTCGGAGCCGGCGTTGGTGGTCGCGCCCAGTCGCCGTCCAGCCGCTGGCCGCCCGTCGAGCAGCGCGAAGGTCCGCAGCAGGTCGTCGAACTCCGCCGGGGTCTCGGCCCAGGCCACGCCCGCGGCCCGGGCCAGGGCGCGCGTGACCGCCGCGTCGCCGGCGATCGCCTCCGTGTGGCT
>JAKAMV010000130.1 GCA_021812735.1 Chloroflexota bacterium
CGCTGGGCAGGAGCGGGCGGGCGCCGCCTCCAGCCGGGGCGCGATCAGCATCATCGACGCCCCGGGGGTGGTGGGCACCACCAGGAGCGTGAGCCGCTCCAGGGGCATCGCGGCGTACCCGGCGAGGTAGCGCAGGTCCGCGCCCACGCCGACGAGCAGGGCGTCCAGGCCCTCGGCCGCGCCAGCCGACCTCGCCAGCTCCAGCCGCTGGGCGAACCGCGCGGCCGGGATCGACGCCCGGGTCACCCGCCCGCCGCCGGGCGCAGCGCCGCGACCCACGCGCCCAAGTCGCGGTCTCCATGCTCGAACAGCGCGCGGTAGGGGTACACGCTGACTGCACCGGCCTCGAGCGCGGCCCGCCGCCCGGCCACGTCATCGTGCTGCCCGACCGCGACGGTGGGCACGTTGGCGGTGGCGGCAGTCGCCACCGCGGCGATGCCGTCGTACGAGCGCGCGGTGAGGTCCACCACACACCCGTCGAGTGTGGACACCGCCGCGCGGAGCAGGACAGACGACGACAGGCGGACGGGCTCGCCGCCCGCCCGCCGGATGATCTCAGCCAGGCGCGTCGCCCAGATCAGGTCCTCGGCGAGGACGGCGACCCGGGGGCCGGTCGCCGCCCAGCGCGGCGTCACCCCAGCGACTGCACGAGGTGCCGGAACACGTCGGCAGCAGCCACCACGCCGATCGGCCGCCCGTCCTCGACGATGGGGATGTGGCGGAACTCGCCGACGGCCATCTTGTGGATGGCCACGGCGAGCGTGTCGTCATGGCGCAGGACCACGGGGTCCGGCGTCATGAAGTCGCGGACCTTGTACATGCCGAGCCGCTTGTCGGTGGCCTTCACCACCGCATCGCGGTCGGTGAAGATCCCCACCAGCTTCTCGCCATCGACGACCAGCAGGCAGTCGTCGCCGGCGGCGTGCATCTGCCGGATGGCGTCGGCCACGGGCGTGTTCGGCGCGACCATGACGGGCGTCCCGATCCCGAGGCTGTCGAGGTGCTCGCCGAGAACCGTCGTGTGGTAGTCGAGGGCCGGCTGTGGCGTGTCGGCGTGGGCGAGGTCCGCCCCGCAGTTGGAGCAGTGGTCCTCACCCTCGAAGTTGTCGAAACGGCAGACGGGGCAAAGCATCGGGTCACTCCACCGTCCAGGTCTCGCCGGCGAGCAGGGCGTTGGCGAGGTTCCCGGGGCCGGACTTGGCGATCGCCTGCTCGATCTGCTCATCGACCAGGTCGGAGTAGGTGGGCTTGTCCACCTGGCGCAGGATGCCCACCGGCACGGGGAACTCCGGCCAGAACATCCGCGACAGGATCAGCGCGAGATACGGATCCTCGGCGAACTGGTCGTGGACCAGGAGGTCGGCCTCGGAGACGCCGTCCTCGCCGATGGTGACCACCTCGGGATGGAGGCCGCGCAGGCGGATGCCCTTGTTGCGCTCCTTGCCGAAGATGAGCGGCTTGCCGTGCTCGAGGACGAGCATCCGGTCATCGCGGACGTCGCGCTCGGTGAACGCGCGCCAAGCGCCGTCGTTGAAGATGTTGCAGTTCTGGAGGACCTCGACGAACGACGCGCCGCGGTGGCGGCCTGCCGCCTCGAGGGTCTGCTGCATGTGCTCGGTGTGGGTGTCCACGGTCCGGGCGACGAAGGTCGCCTCGGCGGCGAGCGCCAGCGTGAGCGGCATCACCGGCCGGTCCACCGAGCCCATCGGGGTGGACTTGGTCCGCTTCCCGAACTCGGAGGTGGGCGACGTCTGGCCCTTGGTCAGCCCGTAGATCCGGTTGTTGTGCATGACCATCGTGAAGTCCAGGTTCCGGCGCATCGAGTGCAGGAAGTGGTTGCCGCCGATGGACAGCGCGTCACCGTCGCCGGTGGCCACCCAGAGCATGAGCTCCGGGCGGGCGATCTTGAGGCCGGTCGCGAGCGTCGGCGCGCGGCCGTGGATGGAGTGGAAGCCGTACGTGTTCATGTAGTAGGGCAGGCGCCCGGAGCAGCCGATGCCGGAGATGAAGACGATGTTCTCCTTCGGCACGCCGAAGTCGGGCATCACCTTCTGGGTCTGGGCCAGGATGGAGTAGTCCCCGCAGCCGGGGCACCACCGGACCTCCTGCTCGGCGACGAAGTCCTTGCGGGTGAGCTTGGGTAGGTCGGCGGGGGTCAGCATGTCGGTCATCGCATCAGCTCCGCTCGGCGAGGATGCGGTTCGCCTCGTCGACGATCTCCGAGATCCGGAACGGCTTGCCGCGAACCCGCCCGTAGGCGAGCGCGTCCACGAGGTACGTGCCGCGGATCACGAACCAGAGCTGGCCCAGGTTGAGCTCGGGGACCAGCACGGTCTTGTAGCTGCGCACCACGTCCCCGGTGTTCTTCGGGAACGGGAACAGGTGTCGAAGGTGGGCGTGGGCGACGGACTTGCCCTGGGCCTGGAGGCGCTCGGTGGCGCTGCGCAGGGCTCCATAGGTGGAGCCCCAGCCCAGGATCAGCAGGTCGCCCCGCTCGGGCCCGAAGACCTCGAGGTCCGCGATGTCGTTGGCGATGCCGGCCACCTTGTCGCGGCGGTACACGGTCATCTTGTGGTGGTTGTCGGCGTCGTAGCTCACGGTGCCCAGGCCATCGAGCTTCTCGAGGCCGCCGATGCGGTGCTCGAGGCCCGGGGTGCCGGGGACGGCCCATGGCCGGGAGAGCGTCTCGGGATCGCGGCCGTAGGGGAGGAACGTCCCCTCGCCCTTGACCGCGTCGGGGACCGAGATGTCGGGCAGCTCGTCCGGCGACGGGACGCGCCACGGCTCGGCTCCATTGCCCACGAACGCGTCGGACAGGTACATCACCGGGGTCATGTACTTGAGCGCGAGGCGCGACGCCTCGATCGCCATCGTGAAGCAGTCGCCGGGCGTGGATGGCGCCACCACGGGGATCGGCGCCTCGCCGTTCCGCCCGAAGATCGCCTGGAACAGGTCCGCCTGCTCCACCTTCGTCGGCAGTCCGGTGGACGGCCCGGCCCGCTGCACGTTCACGATGACGACGGGCAGCTCGGTCATCACGGCCAGGCCCATCGCCTCGGTCTTCAGCGCCACGCCGGGCCCGGACGTGCCGGTCAGCGCGAGCGAGCCGCCGTAGGCCGCGCCGATCGTGGCGCCCATGGCCGCGATCTCGTCCTCGGCCTGGAAGCTCTTGACGCCGAAGCTCTTGTAGGCGGACAGCTGGTGGAGGATGTCCGAGGCAGGCGTGATCGGGTAGGAGCCGTAGAACAGCGGCCGCTTGGCCGCGTGCGCCGCCGCGAGGAACCCGAGGGCCGTGGCCTCGTTGCCGGTGATGTTCCGGTACGTGCCGGGCGCCAGCTTGGCCTTCGGCACCCGGTACGTCTCGTGGAACATCTCGGTCGTCTCGCCGAAGGCATAGCCGGCCTGGAGGGCTCGGCGGTTGGCCTCAGCGATGACCGGGCGGCTGCCGAACTTCTCCTCGATCCAGCGGAGCGTGGGCTCCATGGACCGCTCGTAGAGCCAGAACATCAGCCCCAGCGCGAAGAAGTTCTTGGTCAGGTCGACCTGCTTGCCGGTCATCTCGAGCCCCTCGAGCGCGGCCGCGTTGAGGGTGCTGATCGGGACCGGGAACACCCGGAAGGCCTTGAGCGAATCGCCCTCGAGCGGGTTCGATCCGTAGGCCGCCTTCGACAGGTTGGCCTTGGTGAACGCGTCGCTGTTGACGATGATCGCGCCGCCGGCCGGCAGGTCGACCACGTTGGTCTTGAGCGCCGCGGGGTTCATGGCGACCAGGACGTCCGGCGCGTCACCCGGGGTGTGGATGTCCAGCGCCGAGAAGCTGATCTGGAACCCCGACACGCCGGGCAGGGATCCTGCTGGGGCGCGGATCTCGGCCGGGTAGTCGGGGAAGGTGGAGATGTCGTTGCCGAAGACGGCGGCGGTCCGCGTGAACTGGGTGCCGGTCAGCTGCATCCCGTCGCCGCTGTCGCCGGCGAACCGTATGGTGACCCGGTCGAGCTCGCGGACCTCGCGCTCGGGACCCTGATCTGTCGTTGTCATCCGCCTTCGGCTTGCTCCATGCGCTGATGCGGTCGGGGAGGGAGGTTGAGCAGCTCCTCGGGAAAGGACTCCGCGAGGAACTTGAGGATGTCCACCTGGCGCACCACGCCCACCAGCCGATGGTCCTCGTCGACGACCGGGATGTTCCGGTAGAGGCCCGACTGCATCAGCTCGAGGGCGTCTCGCACGGTCTGCGACAGCTGCAGGGTGTGCGGATCGGTGGTCATGTACTCCTCGACCGGGTGGTCGAGGTCGACGCCGGCGGCGACGTCCGGGCCGACCAGGCGGCCGAAGACATCGCGCTCCGTGAGCACGCCTCGCAGGCGACCGTCGGCGTCCGTGATGAACACGGAATCGCCGGTGCCGGTGCTCTGGATGACGCGCAGGCATTCGCCCAGCGAGGCGCCGGGCGGCATCGCCACCGGCTGCCTGCGCCCGACGACCATGAGGGGTTCGGACGCCAGATTGGGAACGCGCGCCAGAACGGCGCGCTCATTCGAGTTAACCACGGCCCGAAGTGTACCGCTGTGGCCCCCGGGGGCGGACGGGGCGACCCGGCAGGGTCGTGGGGGGCCGCCCGGCACGTCGCGAGAGTCGGGCCCGCGGCCAACCGTGCAGCCGGTACCCTTCCGCCCGGTGGACAGATCGCGGATGGTGGGCGTGGCGCTGGTCGTGATCAGCGCGATCTCCTTCGGGTCCGGCGGCCTGTTCGCGCGCCCCGTCTACGCGGCCGGCGTCGACTGGCTGACGCTGATGGCCTGGCGCTTCCTGCTCGCCGGCGCCCTGGCCTGGGGCGTCCTCCTCGCCAGCCCGGCCGCACGCCGCGCCCTGCGGTCCATGCCCCGCAGGACGGCGCTCTCGGCGGTCGGCCTCGGCGTCTACTACATCTCGAACACCGCCACCTACTTCGCGGGGATCACCACCACCCCGCTGTCGCTGGCGGCCCTGATCGTCTACGTCTACCCGCCGATCGTGGCCGTGCTGGCGCTGCGCTTCGGCCGGCCGCTCGAGGGCCGCCGCGCCTGGACGGCGCTCGGGATCGCCGTGGTCGGCGTCGTGCTCGCGGTGGGCGGCATCAGCGCGTCCGAGATGCCGCCCCTGGGCGGCCTGCTGCTGGTGATGGCAGCGCCGCTGTTGTACTCGGTCTGGATCATCCTGGCCGCCCGCCATGCCGGCGAGACCAGCAGCGGCGTGGGCAGCGCCGCCGAGGGAGCCGCCAACGCGACGGCGGTGGGCGCGGTGATGCTCAGCTCGACCGGCGTCGCGTACTGGCTCATCTGCGCGGTCCTGCAGCACCCGGTGCTCCCGGCGGACATCCCGTCCGCCGCGTGGCCCGGGATCGTGGGCGTGGGCGTGGTGGCGGGGTTCATCGCCGTGCAGTTCTTCTACGCCGGAGCCCAGCGGGTGGGCGCCGCCCAAGCCTCGCTCCTCTCGACCGTCGAGCCCCTCTGGACGATTGCCGCGGCGGGGGTCCTGCTGGGCGAGCGCCTGACGCCGGTCCAGCTGGTCGGCGGCGTCCTGATCCTCGCTGGCGTCGTGCTCTCGCAGACAGGCGCACGCGGCGAGCGCGCCGAGCTGCCGCAGCCGGTGCTGCGGCTGGGGGAGGACTAGCGCCCAGCCGGCCTCAGAGCCTCCGGCGGAGGAAGTCCACCTGGGCGGCGGACGCCCGCTCGAAGATCTCGCCCGGATACTCCAGGAGGCCGAAGTGGCCGCCCTCCAGATCGAGGAGCTCCTTGGGCCCCCGCGCGCCCTCGAACGCGCGCCGGGCGACCTCGGGATCGGCGCCGGGCATCTCGTCGTCGGCCGCGATCGCCCACAAGGAGGCGGCGCGCAGGTGCGGCGCGCAGGTGCCGGCCTGCAGCGGGACCGGCGAATCGGGGATCTCCAGCGTCGCCCAGTTGCGCCAGCCAGTCCCGCGTCGACGGCCGTAGCGGCTGAACCAGCGGAACGCCGTGAGCGGGGTCAGCAGCGAGGGAGCCGCCTGCTGGTCCGGCGACACGACCGGCTGCGGCCCAATCCTCTCGCGCGGCGCCGCCGTCGGGCCGCCGGCGAGGTAGAGCCGCGACAGCGCCGCGAAGCCGGACGCGTCCGGGTCGGCCGGGGGGGCGGCCGACCCGCATGCCGGGACCTGCGCCACCACGGCGCGCACGCGCGGATCCAGGCCCGCGACGCACAGCGCGACGGAGCCGCTCATGCTGTCCCCCCACACGCCGAGCCTGGCGGGATCGACGCCCGGACAGGTCGCGACGTGGGTCAGCGCGTCTCGGTAGCCGATCGCCTGATCCCACGCGTTGAGCACCTGGCGCGGCTCTCCGCCGCTGAGGCCGAAGCCGCGGTGGTCGAAGAGCAGGACGGTCATCCCTCCACGGGCGATCGCCTCCGCGTAGCGGTCGGCCACCATGCCGGTGATGGTTGCCGAGAAGCCGTGGGCCATGACGACCGCCGGCCAGGGCGTCCCGCCGGCCGGCCCGTACAGCCGCCCGCGGAGTGTCGTGCCGGCGGACGGGAACTCCACGAGGCGCGGCGTGGGACGGGATCTCGCGGTCGTCCGCGCCGTGGCCGTCGTCGTCAGGGTTCGTTCCGCCGCTGCCACAGCACGTTCACGATCAGCCAGCGGTCCGCGGTCCGGACGAGCTGGAGGTAGTCGACGTAGGGAACCGAGCGCACGCGCACCGCCGCGATGTCGCGGTGGACGTCGAGGACGGCCGCGCGCCAGGGACGGCGGTGGCGGGTCCCCAGACCCTTCGCCGTCGCCGCGATCATGTCCTCTCGGGTCATGCTCTCGATCTCGCCAGCTCGGCGCGGCCCGTCGGCAGGGGACCGCTTCACGAGCTGCGGGTGCAGGCAGCCCGCCATCCTCTCGGCGTCGCCGTCGAGCCACGCCTCGATGTAGTCGGCGGCGGCGGCGAGGATCGCCTCGCGGTCTCCCCCGCCCCGTCGAGCCTCCGTGCGATCTCCGGCAGCCATCAGGCGTCGGCCGCTAGCTGACCGGAACGCCGCGCGCGAGGGCAAGGACATCCTCGGTGGACAGGGGCTTGCCCGCGATCCCCCAGTCGCCGCTCGCGACCTCCTCGACCACGCACCACGTCACCGGCCTCATGTTCTCGCCCTCGATCTCCACCATCGTGTCGGTGAGGCGTCGGACGATCTCCTGCTTCTGGGATGTCGTGAACACGCCCTCGATGAGCTTGACGTTGATGAACGGCATCTGCCGGGCCTCCCGCTTGGGCTGGAATGTCATGCGAGACCGTAGGCGACTCGACCCCGCCGGACATCCGCGCTGCCCGACATGTCGGGCCCGAGACCGCGGCGTGCCTGGCGGCTGCCACCCATGCCGGTGCCGCCCGGGGGACGGCTTCAGGAGGCGGTCGACCGCTCCAGGTCGGCCAGCCTGGCCGAAGCGGCGGCACGAGCCGACCTGCCGCTCAGCGACAGCTTCACGTACACGTTCGACAGGTGCCGCTCGATGGTCCGCGTGCTGAGCGCAAGCTCGTGGGCGATCTCGTCATTGCTCCTTCCCTCGCTCACGAGCCGCAGCACCTGGAGCTCGCGGGGCGACAGCCCTCCGCCGGGGGCCAGAACAGCCCGGGGCCGAGGACCCGGCCCCACGAAGGCCGTGACCGCGTCCAGGAAGCGCGGCCAGGCCGGCTCGTCGGCCAGCAGGATGTGGTTCGCGCCCTCGAGCGGGACGAACGCGGCGCCGGGGATCAGGCCCGCCAGCCGTCGCCCCTCCTCGAAGGGCACCGCCCGGTCGTCATGGGCGTGCAGGACCAGTGTCGGCACCTGGAGGCGCGTGGCGCTCTCGGTCACGTCGATCTCTGAGCGCACGCTCTGGCTGGCCAGCGCGGTCTCCGGCGAGGTTGAATCGTGCTGCAGCTCATCGAACCAGCGCATCTGGCGCTCCGAGGCGTCGGGGATGAACGAGGTGGTGAAGACCCGCCGGAACACGGGGTCGGCGCGGCCCCAGCCGACCTTGATGAGCTGGCACTCGAGCTCGAACTCCTCGCGGGCCGAGGGCGTGGGGTCGCGACGGAGGGCACCCCGCCCGTAGGCGCCGTAGAGCACGAGCCGCGCCACGCGATCCGGGTTCTGGAAGGCATAGTCGACCGCGACCGCGCCCGCCTGGGACATCCCGAGCAGCGCGATCTGGTCCACGCCGGCGGCCTCGACCACGGCGGCGAGGTCGGCCAGCCAGGCGCGCACCGAGATGTCCGTCACCGACCGGTCGGACAGGCCGCAACCGCGTTCGTCATACCGGATCACGGTGAACCGCTCGCCGAGGCCCGTCAGCCAGTGTCGCCAGACCGGGCTCGCCCAGTCCTGCTCGAGGTGCGTGAGCCACGTCCCGACCCGGACCAGCGGCGGGCCGGACCCGTGACGCGCCCAGGCGATCCTCGTCCCGTCGGACGACCTTGCGAACGAGACGGACTGGCGCACGCCCGAATAGTGCGAGGACGCACCCGGACTGTCCAGCCGGCGCCGTGCCCGGCGAACGGCGTGCCGGCGATTTGAGGCGCGGACCTCCGCGAGCGGCGTCAGCCCAGCGCTGCCCGCGCCGCCTCGGCCTGCGCCCTCGCGCCGGACAACACCCAGCTCCCGTCGGACCCGACCCCGAGGAACGAGAACCCTCGTTCCCGGTACGCGGGCACGAGCGACGCGTTCCCGAGCAGGATGCCGGCCGCCTTGCCGTGGGCACGGCAGGCGGCCACCACCGCGTCGAGGGCGTCGGTGAACGCCGGCTCGTCGAAGCGGCCGGGCATCCCCATGCCGTGCGACAGGTCCGAGGGTCCCACGAACAGGACGTCCACACCGTCGACCGCCGCGAGTTCGCCGGCCGCCGCCACCGCCTCGGGCGACTCCACCTGGAAGACGCCCAGGACGTTGTCGTTCACGTCCGACGCCAAGGAGTCGTGCGTCCGCTCGAGGTAGCCGTTGCCGCGATTGAGCAGCGCGACGCCGCGGATCCCTGCCGGCGGGAACCGCATCCAGCGCAGGGCATCGGCGGCGTCAGCGGGCGAATCGCAGCGCGGCAGGACGAGACCGTCGGCGCCGAGGTCCAGCGCCCGCCCGATCCGCAGCCGCTCCATCGAGGCGACGCGCACGAGCGCCGCGGTCGGCGTTCCCTGCACCGCCAGCAGCTGGGCGTGGATGTCCGCCTCGCTGCCCATCCCGTGCTCGAGGTCCAGCACGACCCAGTCGTACCCGGAGCGGGCGACGATCTCGGCCGCCGCGAGCGAGCCGAGGTTGACCCAGGCGCCGATGGTGGGCTCTCCGGCCAGGATGCGTCGGCGGAGGGCGCCGCGAGGGGGTAGGGGCTGGAGGGTGGTCGTGTCGCTCATCGGCGAATGATGCCCCACCGGCTCCGGACCCGCGCTTCGCGGCGCCTCCGGGGCGTTGCGCAGCGGCACCTGTGCCCATCAGGCCGGGGGGTACCAGTACTTACGAGTCATTCCTTAAGGCGCGCATCGCGGGCTACGGTCTCGATCCAGGGCAGCGGGAGGCCCGTCCCGCTGCGGAGCAGACCAACAAGGAACGTGGTGATGAAGACCATCAAGTGGTACGCCTACCGCGCGACGATGTTCCTCGGAACCATCGCCGCCGTCGTCACGGTCTTCGGCCAGACGGCGAAGCGCTGGTGAGCCGCCGGTGGTGATCAGCCCCACCGCCCAGAGTCGCTGACTTGACGCGGTGATTGCCCACCGCTCCACGAGGGCCGCCGGAGAACCTCCTCCCGGCGGCCTTCTGATTCCTCCGGCGGACCCCAGCCCTCGAGTCCCTGTCAGGGCCGCCCGCGGTCGCGCCACATGTTGCGCAGCAGGAACGATACGTTCGCCGGGCGCTCGGCGAGCCGGCGCATGAAGTACGGATACCACTCGCCCCCGAACGGCACGTAGACGCGGACCCGCCATCCGGCGCCGACCAGCTCCTCCTGCAGGTCGCGCCTGATCCCGTACAGCATCTGGAACTCGAACGAGTCGCGGGCGATCCCCTCCGCCTTCGCCACCTCGATCGCGCGCTTGATGAGGCGGACGTCATGCGTGGCGAGCGCCGGGTACCGGCCAGCCCGGAGGAGGCGGAGCATCAGCCGCTCGTAGGCATCGTCCACCTCCGCCTTCTCGGCGTAGGCCACGGAGTGGGGCTCCTTGTAGGCGCCCTTGCACAGCCGGACGCGCCCGCCCGCCTCGATGACGGCATCGACGTCACGGTCGCTGCGGCGCAGGGCCGCCTGGATCACGACGCCCACGTCGGCGCCGCTCGCCGTGTCCTCGTGGGCCCCCACCGGCCGGACCGCATGCCACAGGTCGAGGGTCGCGTCCGTCGTGGTGTGGTCCTCCATGTCGATCCGGACGAACGCCCCCGTCCCGATCGCCTTGGCCACGATCCGCCCCACGTTCTCGCGCGCGAGCCCCGGGTCGACGGCGAGGCCCATCTGGCTGGGCTTGAGCGAGACGTTGCGGTCGAGCTCGGTGCCGGCCAGGGCATCGAGCAGGCCCAGGTACCGGTCGGCAGCGGCCGTCGCGTCCGCCTCGTGCGTGACCGACTCGCCGAGGACGTCGACGGTCGTGCCCATCCCCGCCTCGTGCAGTCGCCTGATGGCCGGCAGGGCCTCGTCGAGGGTCTCGCCGGAGATGAACCGGCGGACCATGGGCCGGGTGACGGGGACCCGCGTGGCGAGCCGTCCGAGCGACTTGCGGTGCGAGAGCGTGAGCAGCGTCGACCGCATGGCGCGCTCGGCAAGGTCGTTGGCGGCGGTTCGACTCGGCATTCGGGACCTCGGGGTCAGCGGGGAGGAGGCGACAGCGGCTGCGCGCCTGCGGGGTGGATGTCGGCATGCAGGCGGCGCGCGTCCATCGGCCCAGAGCATAGTCCGCTGCCCGCGGCGGGCGGGCAGTCGGTTGGACGGCTAGATTCCGGGCCATGCGGTCCCTCCAGACCGTGACGTCGGAGCGCCGGCCGGCCGCGACCGGACCGGGGAGGACATGATGGCCGTCAACTACCAGCGCATCCCTCATCCCCACATCGCCGTGCACAAGAAGAGCGGTCCGCCCAAGACGGGCGAGGGGGCGACCGGGTTCAACGGCCGGCTGGCCGTGATCCTCACCAGCGTCGTCGGCACCATGTGGTGCGCCTACGCGTTCGCGGTGCTGGCGCTGGTCGCGCTGCCGTCCGCGATCGAGCAGGGAAGCGTCCTCGCGCTCGTCACCTGGGTCAGCCAGACCTTCATCCAGCTCGTGATGCTGTCGGTGATCATGGTCGGCCAGGCGATCATGTCCAAGGCGTCGGACGAGCGGGCGGAGATGACGTACAAGGACGCCGACGCGACGTTCCACGAGTCCGAGCAGATCCAGGCGCACCTCATGGCGCAGGACCAGGCGCTCGATTCGCTGCTCAACAAGGTCGCGGCGCTCGAGGCATCGCTCGAGGCGGCGCTGGCGGCGAAGGGCTAGTCGCGCCGGCCGGTCAGCGGCCCTTCTCGACGCCGTTCGCGCCGAGCTGCGCCTCCAGCTGGTCGCCCAGCTCCACGGTCCTCCGGAAGGCTGCCCACACCGCCTCTGAGAGCACGGTCCGCAGCCGGCCCGATTCCAGCTCGTGGAGTGCGGCGGCCGAGGTTCCGCCCGGCGACGTCACCATGTTGCGCAGCACGGCCGGGTGGTCGCCCGACTGCTTGGCGAACCGGGTGGAGCCCTCGAGGGTCTCGATCACCAGGTCATGGGCGATGTGGCGCGGGAAGCCGAGGTGGACGGCGGCGTCGATGAGCGCCTCCATCACGAGGAACACGTAGGCGGGCCCGGTGCCGGACACGGCCGTGGCCATGGCCACCCACTTCTCGTCCTCGACCTCGAGCTCGGCGCCGAGCGCTGAGAGCAGGGCCTTCGCCTGAGCCCGCTGCTCGTCGGTGGTGGCGGGCGTCGCGTACCAGACGGTCATCCCGGAGCCGATCCGGGCCGGCGTGTTGGGCATCGCACGGACGACCTGGCCGTGGCCCAGCGCCGCCACCAGCGCGACCGACGTCGGCCCGGCGAGCACCGAGAGGACGAGCTGCCCCTGCCGGAGGTGCGGCCCGATCTCGCGGCCGACCTTCGCCAGCATCTGGGGCTTGACCGCCAGGATGATCACGTCCGCGCCCTCGACGGCCTCCACATTGGAGGCCACCGTGCGGATCCCGTGCGTCCCGGCCAGGGCCGCCCGGCGCTCGGCCCGCGGGTGGCTGGCCACGATCCGATCCGGCTCGACCAGCTTGCCGTCGAGCAGCCCGAAGATCATCGCCTCGGCCATGACGCCTGAGCCGACGGTCGCGATGGTGCGGTTCGCGAGGGGCGACATCGCGGCGGAGGATACCACCGCGATTCCGGCGGTCAGCCAGCCGTGGCGCCCACCGTCAGGAAGAAGCGGCCCGTCGAGCGGACGTCGAGGCCGGCGAACCCGGCCCGGGCGAGCGCCGCCTCGACAACCTCGGGGTCGTGGTACGTCCAGCCCGCCTCAGGCGGCGGTCCGCCGGCGGGATCGGGCCGCAGCTCCACCACCGAGAGCGCCCCACCGCGGCGCAGCCTGCCCCGGAGCGAGGCCGCCGCCGAATCGAGGCCCGCGCCGCGCACGCGCCCGAGCATGAACACGGCCACGAGGGCATCGAAGGCGGGCTCGTCTCCGGCCAGCGCCCACGGATCGGCGACATGGAGGTGGGCGCGCAGCCGGTGCGCCACCAGCCTCGCCCGCGCGATGTCGAGGGCGGCCGTGTCCGCGTCGAGGGCGTGGAGCTCGCCGCGCTCGGCGAGGAGGGGCGAGAAGAAGCCCACGCCGGCGGCGGGCTCGAGGATGCGGCCCTCGAGCGGCTGCGCGTCGAGCCAGCGGGTGACCACGTCCAGCTCCGCGGCCCAGGCCGCATCATGGATCGCACCGCGCTCGAACGGCCCGCGGCGGAGATACCAGCCATCCGGGAAGGCCGGGGCGGCCCGCGGCGGTTGCCCGTGACCTGCGAGGGCCGGCGCGCCCGGGTCCGCGCCCGGGCCGGTCCCCGCGGCGGCGCGCTCCTTCAGCGCAGCCCGGAGCCGACCGCGGAGGAACGTGTTCGAGCCGGCGCGGCCGAGGCACGTCGGGCAGAGCTGCGCCCACGCCTCCAGGTCGCCCGGGCTCTGGGCGGTCCAGTCGGTGCCGCACCAGAGGCACGCGAAGCTGGCACGGTACGGCATCGCCTGACCTCCGGCGCCGTCGCTCAGTCGACCTGGGCGAAGCTGTCGATCGGCGACAGCCCGTCGAACGCCTTCGGGTCCACGATCTCGGCCAGCACCTCGATCCCGTCGACGATGCGCGGACCCGGTCGCGAGAAGTACGCCGAGCCGTCGACGGCGAACACCCGGCCGGCCCGCACGGCGCGCAGCTCCGTCCACCACTCGGGCCTGGGCAGCTCCCGCCAGGCGGCCACGGTTGCCGGGAGGTCGATGTACGCCGGCATCAGCACGACGATCTCCGGATCCACCTCGCGGAGGGCGGTCCACGTGGTGGGCGCCGGCCTCTCGTGCTCCCGGCCGAGGAGCTCCCAGCAGCCCGCGAGGCGCGCCTGCTCCGGGATCCAGCGGCCGACGGCGACCGGCGGGTCGAGCCACTCGAGCGCGGCGAGCCGGGGCGCCGCGAAACCGTGGTCCCGCCGCGCCAGCACGATCCCCTCGATGGCCTTCAGCCGCTCCCTCAGCCCGGCCACCACCTCGAGCGCCTCGTCCTCCGCCTCGGTCATGGCGCCGACCGTCTGGATGGCGTTGAGGACGCCCTCCACAGACACCGGGTCCAGGCTCAGCACCGTGACCCCGCCGCCCATCTGGTCGGTGATCGCGCGAAGCTCGCGGGGCCCCTCGACGCACACCCGGTTGATGTCCGAGGCGATCACGAGGTCCGGGGCAGCTCCCTCGAGGGCGGGCCGGTCGAGCTCGAGCAGCACGGGCCCCGCCTGCGCTTCGGGCGGGCGACGCCGAGCGCGGCGGGCGAGGACCGGCAGCGCGCGCGCCTCGGGCGGCTCATCGCAGGAGGAGGTGACGCCGACGAGCTCGTCGCCGAGCCCGAGCGCGAACACGATCTCGGTGGCGGCGGGGTGGAGCGACACGATGCGCACGAGCCCAGTCTACGGGGCGCCGCCCAGGCCGCCCCGCAGCGCGGCGCGAACCCGCCCTGGAATCGAAACGGCCCCGCGGCGGTGCGGGGCCGTGACGAGTGCCTGGCCGGTGGTCCGGCCATCGATCAGGCGGGCGGCTTGAGCGCGTCGAGGGCGGCGCGCGCCGCGTCCTTGTCCTGGTACCACTGCGCGTTGATCGGCGTGTAGCCGGTCCACTCGGCCGGGACGCTCTCCTCCGGGAAGATCGCGTTGACGGGGCACTCGGGCTCACACGCGCCGCAGTCGATGCACTCGTTCGGGTCGATGTAGAGCATCCGGTCCGTGCCCTCATCGAGGTGGATGCAGTCCACCGGGCACACTGACACGCACGCGGTGTCCATCACGTCGACGCAGGGCTCGGCGATCACGTACGTCATTTGGGGGGTTGTCTCCTGGTCGTTGTGGCGGCTGATACATCGGACGAGGCGATTCTGACCCGAAGCGTATCACCGCGTGGGACCCACGGGACGGCATTGCGTACCGGCCCAGCCCGCCGTGCGGATCATCCGCGGATCGTTCTTGACACGGCGACAGGGCGCCCGTAGCGTGCGGCCCACCCCAGCGAATGCGCCCCGGCTGCGGCGGACTCCACCCCGGCCCTGACCAGGAGCCAAGTTCAAGCGTGACGCCCACCCCGCACTCGCCCTCGCCCGGTCCTGCGGTTCGACTGTCGGGCCTGGCCAAGCGCTACGGTGACGTCACGGCCGTCGCGGGAATCGACCTCGAGATCGCCGACGGCGAGTTCTTCTCGATGCTCGGGCCGTCCGGATCGGGCAAGACCACCACGCTGCGGATGATCGCGGGCTTCGAGAAGCCGAGCGCGGGGACGATCGTGCTGGGCGGCCGGGACGTCACGGGCATGCCGCCGTTCGAGCGTGACGTGAACACCGTGTTCCAGGACTACGCCCTGTTCCCGCACATGACGGTGGGCGACAACGTCGCCTATGGCCTGGTCGTCCGCAAGGTGCCCAAGGCCGAGCGGGTCCGGCGCGTCGGCGAGATGCTGGACCTGATCCGCCTCGGCGGCTATGAGAAGCGCAAGCCGGGCCAGCTCTCGGGCGGCCAGCGGCAGCGGGTCGCCCTCGCGCGGGCCCTCGTGAACCAGCCCCGTCTGCTCCTCCTCGACGAGCCGCTCGGCGCTCTGGACCTCAAGCTCCGCGAGGAGATGCAGCTGGAGCTCAAGCAGATCCAGGACGGGGTCGGCATCACGTTCATCTACGTGACCCACGACCAGGAGGAGGCGCTCACGATGAGCGACCGGATCGCGGTGTTCAACGCGGGCCGGATCGAGCAGGTGGGCGCGCCGGCCGAGCTGTACGAGCGTCCCGCCACCCGCTTCGTCGCGGGGTTCGTCGGGACCTCCAACCTGATCAGCGGCGACGCGGCCCAGGCGATCACCGGCCGCCGGGCGACGTTCACCGTGCGGCCGGAGAAGATCCGCCTCGGCGACGCCGACGCGGCACCGGACGGGGACGAGTACGCCGCGGCCGGCCGGATCCGCAGCGTCGTCTACCTGGGCTCGGACACCCGGTACTTCGTCACCCTCGACGCCAACACGGAGCTCGTGGTGACGCA
>JAKAMV010000131.1 GCA_021812735.1 Chloroflexota bacterium
CGCCGTGGTGCCAGCCGGCGGGGCGGCGTGCGTGGCCCGTGCACAGAGACCCGGTCTCGTGCGCGGCCTGAGCACGGTCCGGCGCGGAGTGGCACAGGGCCGGGCCGCGGGGAGGCGCGGGGGCCGCGGGGCGAGCCGTCGCGGCACGGAGTCAGCGCGGGTTGCGAGCGGCGGCCAGCGAGTCGGGGGGTCGGCGGTCATCGGGCGGCGTACCCTGTCAGGCAGCGTCCAGACACGACCGGGAGACCCGATGACCGACCTCGCCGCCGCCCTCGCCGCCCTCCTCGACTCGGACTTCGCGGCCTCGCCGGTGATGGGGTCGAGCGTGGGCCGGACCGAGTTCGACGAGCGCCTCGACGACGTCTCCGCCGACGCATTCGCGGTTCGTGACGCGACCGCCGCCGCACTGCTCGGGCGCCTCGACGCCGTCCCGGACGACGAACTCACGCCCGACGATGCGATCGACCGCGACCTCGCCCGCTCGGTGCTCCGCGGCCGGCTGATCATGGCGCCGTTCGCCCAGTGGCGCCGCGACCCCGTCACCTACTCGGGGTCCATCACGAGCGGCCTGTTCACGCTGTTCCTGCACCGGCTCCGGCCCGAAGCGGACCTGGTGGACGCCGCGGTGGCCCGCCTCGAGCAGGCGCCACGAGTGGTGGACGCCGGCATCGCCAACCTCGACCCGGCGCTGGCCCACCCGCTCATCGTGGAGCGCGGGCTCGGCGCGGCGAGGGGGGCGGCACGCTACGTCCGGGACCTCGTCTGGCGGGATGTCGAGGACCCGGCGGCGCGGACGCGCCTCCGCGAGGCCGGCGAGGAGGCTGCCCCGCACCTCGACCGCTATGTCGCCCACCTCGAGGCGCTCCTCCCGCGGGCGCACGGCAGCTGGCAGCTGGGCGAGGAGGGCTACACCCGGATCCTGCGCGAGCGGGAGGTCCTCGGGGACGACGCCCGCTCCCTGCGCGAGCGCGGCCAGGCGGAGCTCGAGCGACTCGACGCGGAGATGTCGGCGCTCGCCCGCGAGGCCACCGGCAACGCCGACTACGTTGAGGTCCTGCGCCTGGACGACGGGCACCACCCGCCCACCGAGCCGGCGATGCTCGAGGCGTACACCGACTGGACGGCCCGGGCACGCGACTTCCTCGCCTCCTCGGGCATCGTCACGCTGCCCGAGGGCGAGCGCTGCGCGGTGGTGCCGTCGCCGGTGTTCCAGCGCCCGGTGCTGGGCGTCGCCTCGTACACCGCGCCGCCGGCGTTCTCGGACCGGCAGCTCGGCCACTTCTTCGTGCCCTTCGCGCCCGACGGCGCGCCCGAGGAGGAGATCCAGGCGCGCCTGTCCAACAACTCCTACGGCGGCATCCCGACCACGGCGGTCCACGAAGCGTACCCGGGCCACCACTGGCACCTGGTGATGCGCAAGCGGAACTCCTCAGCCGCCCGACGGGTGTACTCCACGCCGTACTTCTCCGAGGGCTGGGCGCTGTACGCCGAGCGGGTCATGCGGGAGCGCGGCTTCTTCGAGAACCCGCTCCACGTCCTCCAGCACCTCAATGCCACGCTGTTCCGCGCGGCGCGGATCGTGGTGGACACCTCGCTCCACCTGGGGGAGATGAGCTACGACGAGGGCGTCTCGTTCATGGTCGAGCGGGCCGCCCTCCCGGAGCCCGTCGCCCGGGCCGAGGTGGGCCGCTACTGCTGGTGGCCCACCCAAGCGTCGTCGTACCTCACGGGCTGCCTCGAGATCCTCGGCATGCGCGAGCGGTACCTCATCGCGCGCGGCTTCGCCGACGTCGCCCCTGCCGACGTGCCGGTGGCGGTCCTGCGCGACTTCCACGACACGATCACCTCGTCCGGGTCGCTGCCGCTCGGGCTGGCCGATCGGGCCGTGATGGCCTCGATCGGGTGACGGCCGCAGAGGAGACGGCATGACCTCCACCGACGTCGTCCCGCTGCTGCTGGACGTGGACACCGGCATCGACGACGCGCTGGCGATCCTCTACGCCGCCGCCAGCCCTGCGTCCGAGCTCGTGGCCGTCACCGCCGTCCACGGCAACGTGCCGCTCGAGGACACCGAGCGCAACACCCGGGCCGTGCTGGAGCTTGCCGGCCGCGCCGACGTGACCGTGGCGGCCGGGCGGCCCTGCCCGCTGCTTCGGCGCCTGGAGACCTCGCCCGAGACCCACGGCCCGCACGGCCTCGGCCATGCCGAGCTGCCTGCGCCCACGATGCCGCTCGCCGATCGCTTCGGACCCGACGTGATCGTCGAGGCCGCCCGGAGCCGCCCGGGCGAGCTCACGCTGGTCACCCTGGGCCCGCTGACCAACCTCGCGATCGCGGTGCTTGCCGAGCCGCGCCTGCCGAACCTGCTCCGGCGCTGGGTGGCGATGGCCGGCGCGTTCCGGGTGCCCGGCAACACCACGCCGGTCAGCGAGTGGAACATCCACTGCGATCCCGAGGCGGCGCGCATCGCGCTCGGCGCGTGGCAGACGGCGGTGGACGCCGACGAGACGACGCCGCGCGCGCTCGTGATGGGTCTCGACGTGACCGAGCAGGCGCGGCTGCTGCCCGGCCACCTCGACGCGCTGGGCTCCCGGTGCGGCGACACCCCGATCACCTCCTTCGCCCGAGACGCCCTGCGCTTCTACTTCGAGTTCCACCAGCGGTACGACGGCTTCTACGGCGCCTTCGTCCACGACCCCTTCGTCGTGGCGGCGGCGCTCGACCCCTCGCTCATCGACACCCAGCCCGCGTCGGTGGACGTGGACGCCGGGGGCGGCCCGGGTGACGGCCAGACGATCGCGGACTGGCGCCGGACGACCGGTCGGCGGCCGAACGCTGACGTTGCGCTCGCGGGGGATGCCGGAGCGTTCCTCGCCCGGCTGGTCGAGCGCGTCGGCGGGCTCGCGGGGGCGCGGCGCCGCTGAGGCGTCACGGGCCGCCGGCCGCACGCGCGCGCAGGAGGCGACCGGCCAGACCCGCACCGCCGGCGACCGGGCGCCCGAGGGACGCCGCGGACGACCGGCCCTGCTTTCGGGCCGTTCGGCCGATCCTCGGGCTTGCGCCCCGGACGACCATGGAGCCAGATCGGAGGTCGCCGATGCGCATCCTGCTCGCCGTTGACGGTTCGGTCTGCAGCGACCGGGCCACGGAACTCGTCGCCAGCTTGCCCCTGCCGCCCGACTCGGCGGTCCGTGTCGTCGCGGTCCTCCAGCCGTTCGCCGACGCGCTCGCCCTGTCCTATGCGGCCGCGGGCGACGCCAGCGCCAACATGGAGTCCGAGGAGGAGCGCGACGCCCGTCACCTGCGCGAGGCGATCGGCAGGGCGGAGACGACCCTCAAGCGCGACGGCGTCTCCGTGGACGGCTTCCTCGTCCGCGGCCGCCCGGCGTCCTCCATCGTGGACGAGGCCGAGGGCATGAACGCGGACCTCGTGGTGGTGGGCAGCCGCGGCCACGGGACGATCGCCACGATGCTCCTCGGCAGCACCGCCGCCGAGGTGGTGGACCACGCCCCGTGCCCCGTGCTCGTGGCCCGCGACCGCGCGATCGGCACCGTCGCCTTCGCCGACGACGGCTCTGCGTCGGCGCGGGCTGCTGAGGCCGTCCTGACCGACTGGCCGATCTGGGGCGCATTGCACGTCAGCGTGGTCACCGTGGCCGAGTTGGCCGTCCCCGTCGCCGTCGGCTTCACGCCCGGCCTCTACGACCAGGTGCTCGAGTCGTACACCCGCTCGGCCGACCAGGCGCGCGAGGCGACGGCCGACGAGGCCTCGACGACTGCCGGGCGGCTTGCGGCCGCCGGCCTGGAGACGGAGGCGGTGGCGCTGGAGGGCGACGCGGCCGCGGAGATCGTGCGGTTCGCGGAGTCGCGGCGGATCGGCACCATCGTGCTGGGCACGCGCGGCCGGACCGGCCTTGCCCGGCTGATCATGGGCAGCGTGGCGCGCAATGTGCTGATCCACGCGCACTGCTCGGTGCTGGTGGTGCGCGAGGTCAGGTAGCCTGCCGGGCGCCGACCGGCCGGGTGCCAACGCGGCGCACTCGCGAACTGACGCCCCCCGCAGCCGGGCGCCTAGAATCAGGGGAATCCCGTTCCGGCCAGGGACGGACCGCTCGAGGAGCCTCGCGGCATCGTGGCACCCCGGTCGCCAGCAACACCAGCCCAGACGGCCCGAGCGGCCGACGCGCCCGGGGCCGACGCGTGAGCGCGGGCGATCGCCGAGGCGCTGACCAGGGCGGTCTCGATGACGCGGTCAGCCAGCTCCAGGACCGAAACGCGGCGCTCGAAGCGCAGCTGGAGGCAGCACTGCGCGATCTCGAGCAGGTCCGGCGGCACGTCGACACGGTGGCCGACGAGGCCGGGGTCGCGATCCTGCTCGAGGACGGACGCCATCGGATCGCGAGGGTGAACGGGGCGCTCGTGTCGCTGTTCGGGCTCCCCCTGCTCTCGGCGGCCGAGTACGCCGGCACGCCCACCCTCGACGTCATCAACCACGTCAGGGGGGCGTTCGCCGACCCGGCCGCCTTCGTGGCCGCGACGAACCGGCTCAGCGCGGCAGGCGTGCCGGCGCGGGGCGAGCGCCTGCCGATGAACGACGGCCGCGTTGTCGAGCGGGCGTACCTGCCGCTGTCTGGCGAACGGACGTCGGGCGCCCTGTGGACGTACCGCGTGCTGGGCGACGGCGACGGAGCGGACGAGCTCGGGCTGGCGCTCGACCGGGCACGCCAGCTGGCCGAGCTGGCCGAGCACGCCAATGCCGCCAAGAGCGCGTTCCTGGCCGCGATGAGCCACGAGATCCGGACGCCGATGAACGGCGTGCTGGGCATGAACACGCTGCTGCTGGCCACCGAGCTCTCGTCCGAGCAGCGCGAGCTGGCCGAGGGCGTCCAGACCTCTGCCGAGTCGCTCCTCGAGATCATCGACCAGATCCTCGACCTGTCCAAGATCGAGGCCGGCGGGCTTGAGCTGGAGCAGGCGGACTTCGACCTGCCGGCGGTCGTCGATTCCGCGGTGACGGTGGTCCGGCCCGGCGCCAGCCGCAAGCACCTCGCACTGCGTGCCCGGCTCGATCCCAGCCTCCCCGGGCGCGTCCGGGGTGACATGCACCGGCTCCGCCAGATCCTGATCAACCTGCTGGGCAACGCGGTGAAGTTCACCGAGCACGGCAGCGTGATGCTCCGCGCCGGCCGCGTGGCGGGCCCCGCCGGCGACGGACGGATCACCTTGGCGTTCGAGGTCGTGGACACGGGGATCGGCATCGACGCCGAGCAGCAGGCCCGGATCTTCCAGCCCTTCGTGCAGGCGGAGACGTCGACCACGCGCCGCTTCGGCGGGACCGGCCTCGGCCTCGCGATCAGCCGCCAGCTCATCGAGCTCATGGGCGGCTCGATCGACGTGGTCAGCAGCCCCGGCGAGGGCAGCCGGTTCGCGTTCACGGTCCGGCTGGCGCCCCCGGTCAGCGCGGTGGAGGGCGGCGTCCTGGCCGAGAACCTCGACGGCCACGAGGCCCTGCTCGCCGGCCGCCGGATCCTGCTCGCGGACGACCACCAGATGAACCGCAACGTGGCCGAGACGGCGCTGCGGCGCTTCGGCGCCCGGGTGGACGTGGCGTGGGACGGCGCGCAGGCGGTCGCGGAGTTCGAGCCCGGCCGGTACGACGCCGTCGTCCTCGACGTTCGGATGCCCAGGATGGACGGCTACGACGCGGCCCGCGAGATGCGCCGCATCGAGAACGACCAGATGGCGCCGAGGACGCCGATCCTGGCCCTGACGGCCGACGCGATGATCGAGGATCGCGAGCGCGCCATCGCCGCCGGCATGGACGAGCACCTGGGCAAGCCGTTCCGGATGGTGGACCTCGGCCAGACGCTCGCCGGGCTGATCGCCGAGGCGGGCGTCAACTCGCAGGCGTCCTCTCCGACCTCCATCGCGGGGCCCGGGGACGCGACTGGCGGCCCCGCCCTGCCGCGGGTGCTGATCGTCGACGACAACGAGACGAGCCGGCGCGTGGCCGAGCTGACGATCGCGCGGCTCCCCGTGAGCTGCGTCGCGGCGGAGGACGGCCGGGCGGCGCTCGACCGGCTCGCGGCTGAGCCGTTCGACCTCGTCCTTCTCGACGGCATGATGCCCGGCCTCGACGGGCCGGCAACCGCCCGCGAGATCCGGCGCCGAGAGCGGGTCGCGGGCATGGCCCCGATCCCCATCGTCGCCCTCACGGCCGGCGTCCTGCCGGAGGAGCGCGCGCGGATGAGCGAGGCGGGCATGGACGACCACCTCGGCAAGCCCATCCGCTTCGAGGACCTCTCGCTGGCGCTCGCCAAGTGGCTGCCCTCGGGCGCGCCACCCCGCAGCCGGCCGATCCCGGCGGTCGGGCCCGAGCCGACGGCAGCAGGCGCCGGGCCGGCCGGCGACCCAGTCGTGGACCAGGAGGTGTTCGCCCGTCTTTCGGACCTCGGCGACGCCGCGTTCGTCGAGCGGATCGTGCGGCTGTTCCTCGCGGATGCCGGCGAGCGCGTCCGCCAGGTCGACGACGCGCTCGAGACGGGCGATGTGCTCCGCCTGCGGATCGCGCTCCACGCGCTCGAGGGGATCTGCGCCAGCGTCGGCGCGGTCGCCCTCGACACGCGCGCGCGGGAGCTGCACGAGGTCGTGCGGCGCCGGGAGGACCGCGGCGAGGATCCCGTGGCGCGGCCCGCTGGGGGGTCCGGCCTCGGTCAGCTCCTCGAGACGACCCGCGCGTGGTTCCGCGATTCGATCGCGACTCCCTCGAGGCGCTAGCGCGTCAGGCGGTCCGCTCGCCAGGCTGACCCGGCTCCTCGGACGTCCGCCCGGGCGGCTCCTCGGCGGTGCGCATCAGGTAGGGCAGGCGGCGGTCGAAGCTCGTCCGGTCCCCGAAGCCGATGGCGCCGGGCACGCTCTCGGCCGGGTTCACCAGCCCCTCGGGACTGCACTGCCGGAACGCCTCGACCACTTCCGGGTCGAACTGCGTGCCGCTGTTGTTGAGGATCTCGTCGACGGCCATGTCTGTGGGCCAGGCGGACTTGTACGGGCGCTCGTGGGTCAGCGCGTCGAACACGTCGGCCACGCTCACGATCCGCGCCTGGACCGGGATGTCGCGCGCGACCATGCCGTAGTAGCCGCGGCCGTCCCACCGCTCGTGGTGGGTCAGCGCGATGCTCTCCGCGAGTCGAAGCAGGCCGGACGAGCCGCCGGCGAGGATCTGGGCGCCGATCGTCGTGTGGGCCTTCATCTCGGCGAACTCCTCAGGGGTCAGGCGCCGCGGGGCGAGGAGGATCGCGTCAGGGATGCCGATCTTGCCGAGGTCGTGGAGCGGCGAGGCGAGCCGAAGCAGGCGCACCTCGTCCTCGGACATGCCCATGGCCCGGCCGAGCGACCCGCACACGCGGCCCACCCGGAGGACGTGGCGGCCCGTCTGGTCGTCGCGGTACTCGGCGGTGCGGGCGAGGCGGGCCAGCGTCTCGAGCTGGGCCTCCTCCACCTCCTCCGTCCGCTCGCGGACCCGCTGCTCCAGGGTGGCGTTGTGGTGCTCGAGATCCAGGTAGAGCTGGCGCGTCTCGAGCAGGTTCTTGGTGCGCAGGATGACCTCGATGCTGTCGATCGGCTTGGTCAGGAAGTCCCGGGCGCCGGCATCGAGCGCGCGGCGCCGCGATTCGTCGGTGGCGTCGGCGGTGAGGACCAGGATCGGCAGGTAGCCCGCCAGCTCCACATGCGGGCGGAGCGCCTCCATGACGCCGAAGCCGTCGAGCCCCGGCATGTGGAGGTCCACGATGATCAGGTCGGGCTCGTGCAGCGCCGCCAGGGCCACCACCGCGTAGGGGTCCTGCGTGAGGGTGATGTTGTGCAGGCCGGCCTTCTCGAGAACCTGGCGCACGAGGCGCAGGTTGAGCTCCTGGTCATCGACGAGCAGGATCCGCGCGTCGCGCAGGCGCGACGGCAGCATGGGCATCGCGTGCTCCGGCATGGCGCCATCATCCCGCTCGACGGCCCTCGTGCCTAGCACCCAAGTCGGGTGGCCCAGTCGGCTGGCTTGGCGCCTCGCGAACCGATTCCGTGGGCCCTCCCGGGTCCGCTGCGCGGTCGCCGCCCTCAGCCCGAGGCGCCGTCACCGCGCACGGAGACGACGAGCAGCAGGAACCCGGTCTCCACCACATCGACGCCCGCGATGAGCAGCGCCGCCACGATGGGCATGGGGCTGCCCAGCAGCCAGCCCGCCGCCGCCGAGATCGCGGCCACGGCCAGGAACACGAAGCGGACGCCGCGGATCAGGATCGCGAGGTCGCGACCCTCCGCTGCGCCCTGCGGCGTCCGGCGGCCCGCCTCGAGGCGCGCGATCGCCTCCGCGAGCAGCCGCAGCGCGGCGAGGACCATGACCGCGACGAGTGCGGCACGAGCGAGCGCCGGCGGACCGGCGATCGCGGAGACGAGCTGTGCGTTCCAGCCGGCGATGGTGCCGGCGGCGAGCGCCGCCACGCCGGCCAGCACCCACGCCACCCGCAGGTCGCGCCGGCTCATGCGGCGCCCTCGGCCCGGTCGCCGACGATCTCGAGCGCCAGCTCGGTGGCGGCGCCATTCACGATGCGCCAGGCGCGCAGGCCCGGAGCGGGACCGTCCCCGGCCAGCGAGACCAGCAGGTAGACGGCTGTCGGCCACGCCGCCTCGCCGATGTCGGTCGATGAGGGCACGGCGGGCGTCCGGACGTGCGAGTGGACCACGCCCCACAGCTCCTCGCCGGTGCGGTCCAGCTCCGCGAGGACGCGCAGCAGGTCGTCGCGGTGCACGAGGTAGCGCGACGGCGAGGCGGCCGCGTTGCGGCAGGCGATGTAGCGCCGGGCCGTGCCGCCGTCGGCAGCCAGCGCGGAGCCCACGACCAGGCCACAGGCCTCGTTGGGACGCTCAGCGTCGGCGTGGCGGGCGATGGCCTCGGCGACGGCACGCGGGACGCGGACGGCGGTCAAGGGGCGGCCCTCGTGGGGAGCGTGGGGTCAGCCGGCGTCCTTTGCCAGCGGCTTGGCGCCGATGTCGTCGAGGAGGTGCTGCAGCGAGTCGAAGCTGAGCATGGCGCACTTGAGGCGCGCCGGGCTGACCTCGATGCCCAGCAGGTCGAGCAGGTCGGCCGCGCCGAACCTCGCCACCTCGCTGACCGGCTTGCCCCGGATCTCGTCGGTGAGCAGGGACGCCGAGGCCTGGCTGATGGCGCAACCGCGACCCGTGAAGCCGACGCCGGTCACGATCCCGCCCTCCACCTGGATCTGCATCGTGATCCGGTCGCCGCACAGCGGGTTGGCGCCCTCGTAGCTGGCGGTGGGCTGCTCGAGCACGCCGAAGTTGTGGGGGTGCCGATAGTGCTCGAGGATGTAGTCGCGGTAGAGATCGTCCATGGGCCCTCGGAGTGTAGCGCTGACGCCGCGAAGGTCGCCCCGCGTCCCCCGGCGGGCCGGCTGCCGGGATCGTGGTGCCAACTGACGCCGGGCGCGAGGCGGCGCAGCCTCGATGGCCCAGGCCGATGCGCCGGGGCTCTCGTTTTCGGGCCGTTAACCCGATTCAGTGCGCACGTCGCGTGCCGGGGCCGTAGTATCCAACACGCAACGTTGGATCAACGCGGGGTCAACACCGCGTGGTCCGCGGGCTGCCGGGGGCGTCCCTGCTACTCCGGCAACGCTCCGGCCCTCGGGCTCGTTCTGCCGGCGCCCAGGGCTAGCCGTCACGGCCGACGGGATCGGCCATGGAGGAGAGACACGCATGGAGATGAAGTCACGGCTGATCACCGCCGCGGCGGTGGTCGGCCTCGTCGTGACCGCCTGCAGCGGCACCACCGCAACCGCTTCGCCCGCCTCGCAGGCACCGGCCTCGCAGGCCGCCACCTCGCAGGCCCCGGCCTCGCAGGCCCCGGCCTCGCAGGCTGCCGCGAGCGGCAGCGCCGCCGCGGTTGACTGGAAGACGCTCACCTCGGCCGCGGCCGCGGGCGGCGTCGACGCCGTCTGCGCGCAGGGCAAGGTCGAGGGCCAGGTCAACCTGATCGCGACGCCGCCCGACTGGGCGAACTACGGCCAGATGATCACCGACTTCCAGACCAAGTACGGGATCAAGGTCCAGTCCGACCAGCCGGACGCCGACAGCCAGACCGAGATCAACACCGCCCAGCAGCTGGCCGGCACCGGCCGCCAGCCGGACATCTTCGACCTCGGCACTGTGGTGGCCCTGGCGAATACCGCCCAGTACGCTCCGTATCAGCCGGCGACGTGGGGCGACATCCCGGACGCCAACAAGGAGTCCACGGGGCTCTGGATCAACAACTACACCGGCTTCGAGACGATCAGCTACGACGCGTCGCTGGGGACCATCACCAAGGTTGCGGACCTCACGAACCCGGCGTTCAAGGGCAAGGTCGCGCTCAACGGCGATCCGCTCAAGGCCGCGGCCGGCTTCAACGGCGTCGTCTTGGCTGCGCTCGCCAACGGCGGCTCGGCCGACAACATCGCCCCCGGCGTCGCCTTCTTCAAGCACCTCCACGACATCGGCAACCTCATCCCGGTCGACCCGGATCCCGGCACGATCGCCGCGGGCACGACCCCGATCGTGATCGACTGGACGTACAACGAGGGTGGCCTCGTGTCCACGCTCGCGCCGAAGGGCATCACCTGGAAGCTCGTCGTCCCGACCGACGCCCCGCCGGTCGCCTCCTACTACAACGAGGCGATCAACAAGGACGCGGCACACCCGGCCGCGGCCCGCTGCTGGGAGGAGTACGTCTTCTCCGACGCCGGCCAGAACACCTGGCTCAAGGGCTTCGCCCTGCCGGTCCGCCTGGCGGCCATGCAGAAGGCCGGCACCGTCGACGCCGCGGCGCTCGCCGCCGTGAACGCGCCGACGACCCCTCCGGTCCAGCTGACCCCGGACCAGATCAACACCGCCAAGACCTACCTCCAGGCCAACTGGAACTTCATTACGATCAAATAGGCCCATCGTTGAGTCGCCCGGTGGCGCACGCATGACCGATCTGGTCAGCGCGCCGACGACAACGTCGCCGGGAGTCGGCTCCGCTCATGGCGGGGCCGACTCCGGCCGCGCCCGGCGCGTCGGGAACTACGCCGGGTTGCTTCCCTTCCACGTCTATGTCCTGATCTTCCTGGTCGCTCCGACGGTCATCGTGACCATGGGAGCGTTCAGCACGTCCGGCGGCGGATTCACCCTCGACAATCTCAGGGCGATCGTCACCCGTCACGACTTCATGGACGCCTTCGTGGCGTCGATCGAGCTCTCGGCCGTGACGGCGATCGGGGGCGCGATCTTCGGGGGCCTGCTCGCGTGGGCGGTCGTCCGTGGCGACCCGGACGGGCTCTTCCGCCAGCTCGTGATCGCCGGGGCCGGCGTGCTCGCCCAGTTCGGCGGCGTCATGCTCGCCTTCGCCTTCTTCGCGACCGTTGGCCCGAGAGGCTTCGTGAGCCAGCTCTTCGCGAGCGCCGCCCATCTGAACCTGGACCCGTTGTGGCTCTACAGCCTCACGGGTCTCGGAGTCGTGTACACGTATTTCCAGATCCCGCTGATGCTCATCGTCTTCCTGCCCTCGCTCGACGGCCTGCGCCAGGAGTGGTACGACGCGTCGGCCAGCCTGGGCGGGGGCGCGTGGGCCTTCTGGCGTTACGTCGGCGGGCCGATCCTGGCACCGAGCTTCCTCGGGGCGCTGCTCCTGCTGTTCACCAACGCCTTCTCGGCCTACGCGACCGCGGCGGCGATCATCAGCCAGGGCTGCACCCTCGTCACGCTGCAGATCGCCTGCCAGATGCAGAGCGAGATCATCCTCGGCCAGGAGAACGTCGGCAAGGCGCTCGCGCTCGGGATGATCGTCATCGTCTCCGCGGTGATGGCCATCTACGCGCTCATCCAGCGGCGTGCGTCGAGGTGGGCGAAGTGACCACGCCCCTGGGGCCGCTGGGGGGCACCGCCCCTCAGGGCGGCGCGCTCGATGCGCGTCCGCCGAGGAGCCTCCGACGGCAGCGCCGGCCGATGGGCCAGCGCGTCGCCCGGCTGCTGGTCCTCGTCATCGTGCTCGGATACCTGATCCTGCCGCTGTACGGGATGGTCGAGTTCTCGACTCGGGGCGACTACGGCAGCCGAAGCCTCGCCTCGTACGCGGCGATCTTCTCCTACCCGGACATGATCACGGGCATCACGAACTCGCTCGAGATCGCGGTCCTGACTGTGGTCGGGATGCTGGTCCTGCTCGTCCCGACGATGGTCTGGACGGTGGTCCGCGTGCCGCGGATGCGGCGGGTCGTCGAGTTCCTGTGCCTGCTGCCGCTGGCCATCCCGGCGATCGTCCTCGTCGTCGGCATCGCCCCGCTCTACCAGTGGATGGGCCAGCACCTCGGGGCGGTCGGCGCGTCGCCGCTGACGCTGACCCTGATCGACATCATCCTGGTCCTGCCCTACTCGTACCGCGCGATCGACTCGAGCCTGCGGTCGATCGACACGGCAACGCTCGCCGACGCAGCGCGCAGCCTCGGGGCGAGCTGGCCGCGCACGATCCTGCAAGTGATCGTGCCCAACATCCGGGGAGGCGTCCTGTCGGCTGCGGTCTTGGCGATCGCGCTCGTGCTCGGCGAGTACACGATCTCGTCGCTGCTGTCCTTCAACACGCTGCAGGTCGTCATCTTCCTGCTCGGCAAGCGAGACCCGTACGTCTCGGTCGCGGTGTCGTTCTCGGCCCTGCTGTTCGGGTTCATCCTGCTGTTCGTCATCTCCCGCTTCGCCCCGGGTGCCGGCAGTCGCGCTGGGCGGGCCGTCGAGGAGCCTTCCTGATGACCACCGCGAGTCCGAGCCCTGCGGCGACTGGCCACGGCGTCGCCGTCGTGTTCGACGACATGCATCGCTGGTACGGCCCCGTGCACGCTCTCCAAGGGCTGTCCATCGACATCGCCCCCGGCGAGCTGGTCGCGCTGCTCGGCCCCTCGGGCTGCGGCAAGACGACGGCCCTGCGGGCCCTCGGCGGGCTCGACGAGGTGGACCAGGGCCGCATCCTGGTGGGCGGCAAGGACATCACCGGCGCGCCCGCCAACAAGCGGAACATGGGGATCGTGTTCCAGGCGTACAGCCTGTTCCCCAACATGACCGCCCTGGACAACGTGGGCTACGGACTGCGGCTCCGCGGCATGGACGCGGGCAAGCGCAAGAGGAAGGCGCAGGACACGCTCGACCTCGTCGGGCTGGGCGACCAGGCGCGCAAGTACCCGCACCAGATGTCCGGCGGCCAGCAGCAGCGCGTCGCGCTCGCCCGGGCGCTGGCGATCGAGCCGAGCGTGCTGCTCCTCGACGAGCCGCTGTCCGCGCTCGACGCCAAGGTCCGCCGCCAGCTGCGCGAGGAGATCCGGCGCATCCAGATCATGGTCGGCATCACGACCCTGTTCGTGACCCACGACCAGGAGGAGGCCCTCGCGATGGGCGACCGCGTCGGCGTCATGTCGCAGGGCCGCCTGGAGCAGATCGCCGAGCCGGCCGAGCTGTACGACCGCCCCAAGACGAGGTTCGTGGCCGAGTTCGTGGGCCTCACCAACCGCATCCCGGGCGTCGTCGACAACGGCGCCGTCGACGTGCTGGGGGCACGCGTGCCGCTGCTGCCGGGTGGCGCGGAGCAGGGCCGGGTCGGGGCGCTGGTGCGACCGGAGAACATCCACCTGGCGCCGGCCGAGGACGGCATCGGACGGGTGCTCGCGGTCAGCTTCCTCGGCTCGCTGTGCCGGGCCCAGGTCGCGCTGCCCGACGAGACCATCGTCGTCGCCCAGATGGCGGCCGCTGATTCGACCGGTCTGTACCCGGGCGTCATGGTGGCCGTGAAGGTGCTCCCGGCGCCTGTCTTCACGGTCGCCGACGAGCCGTAGCCGCGGCCCTCGCCTCCAACCCGCCCCCGCGTCCCAGCTGAGGTCCTCCCGCCATGTCCCCCGAGCACCTCCCCGGCCTCCGCCGGATCGCCGAGCCGGCCCGCACGATCGACGTGGTCCACGAGACGGACGTCCTGGTCGTGGGTTCGGGGCCCGGCGGCCTGGGCGCCGCGCTGGGCGCTGCCCGCGCCGGGGCCCGCACGACGCTGCTCGAGCGGTTCGGCTGCTTCGGCGGGAACATCACAGCGGTGGGCGTGGAGAGCTTCGCCTGGTACCGCCACGAGCAGACCGTCGACAGCGTCGGCGTCGGGGCCGAGATCGAGGCGCGGGCGCGGGCGGAGGGCGCGACCTCCGACGAGAGCCAGTCGGTCAGCCAGGCGCTCGACGCCGAGCGGTTCAAGGTGGTCGCGGACAGGCTGGTGGAGGAGAACGGGATCCACCCGATGCTCCACCGGACGTTCGTGGCGCCGATCGTCGAGGACGGCCTGTTGCGGGGTGTGATCACCGAGAGCAAGTCGGGGCGCGAGGCGATCCTGGCCCGGCGGGTGGTGGACGCCACGGGCGACGCCGACGTGGCCTACCGCGCCGGCGCGCCGACGTTCAAGACGCCCCGCGAGGAGATGCTCTCGGCGTCGGTGATGTTCTCGATGACCGGGGTGAACAAGCGGGGGTTCATCGACGCGATCAAGGCCGACCCGCCCCGCTACCGCGACTGGGCCGGCAACTTCGAGTGGGACATCGAGACCGACGGCAAGGAGGACGAGCTGTTCTCGCCATTCCTGCGCAAGCCGTTCAAGAGAGCCGTGGAGGCGGGGCTCATCCCGCCCGGCCTGATCACGATGGCCGGCACGTACGGGACCGTGTCCGACACGGGCGACCTCACGTACCTCAACCTGATCCACATGGGCGGCGTGGACGGCACGTCGGCGGACGAGCTCTGCCGCGCCGAGATCGAGGGGCGGCGGCAGGCGATGCATGCGATCGCGGCGCTGCGCGCGTACATGCCCGGCTGCGAGAACGCGACGCTGCGCAACTTCGGCATGACGGTGGGGCTGCGCGACACCCGCAAGATCGACGCGCAGTACAACCTCACCGCCGACGACGTCCGGGGGGAGGCGCGGTTCGAGGACTCCGTGGGGATCTTCCCCGAGTTCATCGACGGGTACGGCGTGCTGATCCTGCCCACCACCGGGCGGTACTTCCACGTGCCGTACCGGTCGCTGGTGCCGAAGGGCGTGGGCAACCTGCTGGTGGCGGGGCGCTCGATCGGAGGCGACAAGATCAGCCACGCCGCCGTGCGCTCGATGATGTGCTGCACGGTGTCCGGGCAGGGCGCGGGTGTGGCGGCCGCAGTGTCGCTGCGCGAGGACGCTGGCGTGGAGGCGGTGAGCGTCGGCAGGGTGCGGGCCGAGCTGGCGCGGCAGGGCGTCCGGCTGGACTGACCGCGGGCCGGAGCGTCGGCAGGATGGGGGGCTGGTCGAGGCGGCCGCCACCTAACGCCCGAGCGCGGTCCTACCGGCGCCCGAGCGCAGCCGGACAGGCGCCCGAGCGCAGCCGGACAGGCGCCCGAGCGCGGTCCTACCGGCGCCCGAGCGCAGTCACCTATGCGCAGGGCGACTCGTATCCAGGTCGGAGCCGGGCCAGACCGTCCGCGAGGGCCCGAATCGCAACCTTCGCCCACCAGCCATTCCTGTGGCGCATGGCTGACCGGGAGTGAGCAGGCGGCGCTGGCTAGTCAACATGGAAGGACCGGCGCTCGCGCATCATCGTGGATTGCGCGGGTCGCTTGAGCTTGCCCGCACAGAGCCACATACGGGAGGCCGGTCCATGTCAGAGC
>JAKAMV010000132.1 GCA_021812735.1 Chloroflexota bacterium
ATGCGCCCCGGCGCGTGGACGACCGCGTAGTACGCCACGTAGGCGTACGCGATGCCGGCCAAGCCGTCGATCAGCCAGTGGTCGTCCGTGTAGACCACCGAGAACATGACCAGCGCGGTGTAGCCCAGCGCCAGCCAGCCGATCCGCCCGAAGGCGCGCCGCAGCACCAGGAAGCTCAGGAACGGGTAGGCGCAGTGGAGCGACGGGAAGGCGGCGACCAGGTTGGGGTTCACACTGCCGAACGCCAGCGAGTACACGTAGTGGCCGTCGAACCCGAGCGCGCCCGCGAGGGTCTCGAACGCCCCCGGCTTCAGATAGCTGATGACCGGCGCGCCGTCGGGTCCGTTCAGCAGCCCCTGGTTCGCGACGTACCAGGGCGGCGCCGCGGGGAGCAGCAGGTAGGTCGTGAAGCCGGCCATGCTGAGCACGATCAGCGCCGCGACGAAGTCGTAGTACTGCGGCCGGCGCCAGAGCCAGAGGATGAAGCCGGTCACGATCGGCAGGACGAAGTGGAGCATGTAGACGAGCGTCGCCAGCAGCGCCAGCGGGTCGACCCCGCTGGCCGGGCGCAGGGCGTCCTGCAGCACCTGCGTCGGCAGCGAGCCGAGCCCGGCGATCCGGTCGGCCGCCGCGAGATCGCCCGCGTGCAGCGGCATGCCCACATCGTCGGCGAAGCCGCGCATCAGCTCGTAGGCGAGCAGGAGCACGACGAACGGGACCCAGTCGCGCAGGAACATGCGCCCGCGGCCCGCCAGCACGGCCGCTAGGCCGAACGCCACGGCGAGGACGTCGGGCGTGATGGCCACGCCTGCGGCGACCATGAGGACCACCACGAGCGCGCTGTACGCGAGGACCGCGGCCACCAGGAGCCGGTCGTTGCGCTTGCGCAGCGCGGAGGTCGCGGTCAGGGTTTCGGAAACGCCGACGCTCAAAGCGTCAGCGAATCTAGCGCGGCGGGGCCACGCCCGTCACGCCCGGTGGCGGGCGCATCAGCCACGCGGGATAAGCCGCCCCGCTGGGAAGCGCGTCGACCGCCCGGCGGTGGGCCGGGCGGTCGACGACTGGCCGTGCGGGTCCCGGGAAGCCCGGGCGGGGTGCTAGCGGCGGGCCTCCCGCCGTGAGATCAGCCCGGCGAGCCCGGCCGTGGCGAGGGCGCCGACGAGCACGAGGAGGGCCAGGCCCGTTCCCGCGTCGGAGCGCGGCTCACCGGTCGGGAGCGTGCTCGTGGGCGGGAGCGTGGCCTCCGACCCGCCAGCGCCGCCGACGGAGCCGCTCGGCGGCGCCGACGGGGACGCCGTGCTGGCGCCGACCGTGACGGAGGAGCTGGCAGTGCAGGTGTAGCCGGTCACGCAGGCGCCAACCGTGATCGTCGCCGTGTTCGTGTACGTGCCTGGGGCCGTGGAGGCGCCCACGACCGCCGTGTAGGTGAGCGTCGCGGTGGGGGCCAGCGTCAGGCCGGTCCAGGTGATCTGGTTGGTCGTCGGGTTGTAGGCCCCGCCGTTGCTGATCGCGCTGGCGGCACCGATCCCGGCGGGCAGCTGGTCAGTCACCGCGACCCCGAGGAGCGTGGTCGTGCCGCTCCAGCTGAGCCCGATCTTGTAGTTGACCGAGGCGCCGGGAACGACCGGGCCGCTCGCGCTGTTCGACTTGCTGATGGAGACGAGCGGCGCCTGCGTCGTGCCGCCCTGGACGTACGTCCGGAAGGCGTAGTCCCAGTTCACCTCGCCCACGCTGCAGAACCAGCCCTCGCCGTCGTTGCACTCGGCCCCTGAGGGGTACGGGTCGCCCGCGGAGCTGTCGCCCCACTGGGCGTAGCCGGGCCACACGATGGCGTACGCGGTCCCGGCGGCCACGGTCGGCCCCGACGAGAAGAGGAAGTCCACCCAGCCGCCGCCGTCACAGGTGCTCGACGCGTCGTTGGTGACGTCGCTCGTCGCGAGCACGGTCCCGTTCGGGTACCCGCCGCTGTCGACGCCCTGGATCTGGACCTGCGTGTCGGTGTTGTCGGTGTTGCCGTAGTTCACGCAGTAGAGGCTGACGCCCGTGAGCGTGCCGCTCATGCCCGCCGTGAACGTCTGCGCCGTGGCGCTGTAGCCGTCGTCATAGGCGGAGTAGCCTCCGCTCCACACCTCCTGGTGCTGGTCGAGCGTGCCGGGCGGGGTGGCGAGAGCCGGCCCGGCCGTGAGCGCAAGGAAGGCGACAGGGAGGACGGCCGAGAGCCCGATCACGCGGCCGCGGCGTCGCGACCGCCCCCGCGCGCCGGGCAGCGGAGCACCGACAAGACGAATGGGAACGCGCACCGGAATGTCCCTCCCTCACTCATGGGGCGCGACGGGCGATCCGCTCCTGGGCCCGCGTCACGCGAGGATGGCGGCGAGTATGAGTTCGCGGGTGCGGGTCCGCAAGGTGCGAAATCGCGGTCCTCTCTGGCGGCGGGGTGCCGACGCCGCACGGCGATCGGCATCGAGGCCGGAGCGTGCGCACCGGCGACGTCGACGATGGCTGCCGCGAGGCAGGCATGGGATTGGGCCGGTTTCCCGTTCGCGTCACCGAGCCGTCCCTCGGCTCCCCGGCCGACGCACCAGATCGTCCAGCCGCTAGGTGCCGGCGTCCACGGCCTCGCGGAGCAGGCCGAAGGCCCGCTGGTGATCGCCGACCGCGGCCAGCGCCTCGGCATACTCGCCGAGCACCAGCCGGATCCGCGACGGCTTGCCCTCCCGCCTCGCGAGGTCGGCTGCCCGCGCGTAGGTCGTCAGCGCGTCGCCCGTCTGGTCAAGGGCCCGGTGGGCCCGTGCCAAGGTCAGCAGCGCGCCCTGGGCGGCGAACTCGTTGGGCGTCTCCTCCGCGAGCGCCAGCGCCCGGGCCGCGAGCTCGGCCGCGAGCCTCGCTTCGCCCCTCGCCAGGGCGATCTGCGCCTCGGTGTCGGTGACGTACGAGATCCAGCGCTGGTCGCGGCGACGCTCGAAGAAGCGGCGAGCCCGCTGCACGGCCTCCTCCGCCCGCTCGACGTTGCCCATCGCGAGATACGACAGGGCGAGGTCCCGCTCGAGCGATGCCGCCTCGAACTCGGCCTGGGCGGCCCGCAGGAGCCCGAGCGCCGTGGTGCCTGCCCGGATCGCCGCCTCGAAGTCCCCGGTGTTGCGGTAGCTGAAGGCGAGATCGAACAGGTAGACCCCCCGCCGGCGGTCGTCGAGCTCGGCGCTGAGCCCCCGGACCTCCTCGAGGTAGGCGAGCGCGACGGCGTGCTCGCCCTCGATGGAGGCGTTGCTCGAGAGGGCCATGATCACGCGGGCCTGGAAGTCGGGCTCGACGCGCAGGCCGGCCCGCACCTTGGCGAGGATCCCCTCCAGGAGCGCCCGGGCCTCGCCGGTGTTGCCCTGCTGGTAGTGTCCGCACGAGAGCCAGTAGTTGGCCAGCGCCTCCTCGGCCTCCCTCCCCTGGCTGGCGAACAGGCGGGCGGCTGTGGCCGCGGCGCCAACCGCGTCCTTGCCGCGGTCCAGGCCGGCGAACGCCTCCGCGAGCCCGAGCAGCAGCTCCGGCCGGATCGCCGCGCCTGTGGGCTGGTCCAGCAGGGCCTGGTACCCGTCAGCCGCCTCCTGCCACCGCCCGGCGGCGAGCTCCAGGTCCGCCTGGAGCCGGGTCCACCCCTCGGCCTCGTCCTCGAGGAACGAGCGGGCGGGCACGCCCAGCCGCTCGGCGAAGAAGCTGAGCGCGGCCATCGAGGGCTTGCTGAGGCCGTTCTCCAGAGCGCTGACGTACGCCTTCGTGTAGCGCTCTGCCGCCAGCTGCTGCTGCGTGAGCCCGGCCGCCAGCCTAGCCCGCCGGATGCGCTTCCCGATGCTGCGCGCGAGCGGACCGCGGTCGAGGGGCGTTCGCGTCGTCCCCGGTTTGGGAATCATTGACCGAAGTGTACGACGTACGGCCACTGCTGGTTGCCCCGTCGATCAACTCGGCGACGGACACCCCAAGGCGGTCCGAGAGGAGCCACAGCGTGCCCAGCGAGGGCAGCGTCAGGCCCTTCTCGAGGGCGGACACGTAGCTCCTCGACAGCGGGTGGCCGAGCTCGCTCTGCGTCAGGCCGCGGCGTCGACGCTGCTCGCGGACGCGCTCCCCGAGCGCGACCGCGGACGGGGAGCCTGGCCCGCAGCCCAGATGTTTAGCAATACTTGACTTTCGCATGCGGCAATCGTAGCATCCCGGGTGACCTCCGGCTACCGGACGGTCGCCCGGCTCCCAGGCGGGCACCAGCTGACAGGAGAACGCTGTGCCCGCTCGCTTCAATCGCTTCCGCCCCGTCATCGCCGCCTGGATCATCGCCGGCGCCCTCGCCCTGATGAGCGCCGCCGCCGTCCTCGCCGAGACCCCGTACCCGCACTGAATCGCCGATAGACCAGGAGCGTCCACGGACGCCCGAACGGTCGCGTGTCATTCGCCCGCCTTGGGATCCGGACCACCGCACGGCCAACCCCCTCCCCCCGCGCAGCGGAAACGCGCGCGCGGCTGGTGCGTGGGAGTCAACTATTGCTAAACTCTGTTGGCTGGATGGACTGCGGGCCCATCGGTGTCGGGGGGGCGGCCCGACGTCCGGACCCGGCCAACGGAGGACATCGTGGTCGCCCGCCGATCGGACTGCTGAGTGGCCGCACGAGACGCTGCGGGTCGACGGCGCGTGCTCGACATGCTGTCGACGCCCGCCCGCCACCGGTCCGTGTTCCAGCCGATCCTGTCCCTGGCCGATGGCCAGGTCGCCGGCTACGAGGGCCTGAGCCGGTTCGACGCCGAACCCCTCCGGTCACCCGACCAGTGGTTCGCCGAGGCCACGCGCGCCGGGCTGGGCGCGGAGTTCCAGGCCGCGGCCATCGAGCGCGTCCTCGCCGCCGCGACCGCAGCGCGCCTGCCGGACCGCAGCTTCGTGTCGGTCAACGTCAGCCCCCGCTACCTGGCGCATCCTGCGGTCGCGGCCGCGGTGGGACCCGCCGATCCGGCACGGCTGGTCATCGAGCTCACCGAGGAGGAGACCGTCGACGACTACGCGACGCTCCGGCGCGTCATGAACCCCTACCTCGAGCTCGGCATCCGGTTCGCGGTCGATGACGCCGGGGCGGGCTTTGCGTCGATGCGCCACATCACGGAGCTCGGGCCGGCGTTCGTGAAGCTCGACGCCTACCTGGTCCGGGGCCTGCGCACGCGCCACACGCTCCAGGCGTTCCTGCGCGCCATCAACGGGTTCGCCATCGAGATCGGCGCGGTCCTCATCGCCGAGGGCGTGGAGCAGACAACCGACCTCGCCCTCCTGACCCAGACGGGCTTCCCGGTGCTGGCGCAGGGCTATGCGATCGCCCACCCGGGTCCGCCCTGGCCCCGGGTGAGCGTCAACGCGAGGCGGGCCTGGCTCGCGGCACACTCCGGCCGCCCTCTCGCCGAGTCGGCCGCGTCCGACCGGCCGGGCACGGGCGGGGCCGCCCCGGTCGTGACCGGCCGCCCGGACGCCTAGGCCCTGGCGCCGGGCACCGGCGACGGGCCACGAGGGCTCACCGGCGGCGCGGCGGGCGCGTCAGTGGAGGAGGGAGAGGCCCCAGCCCCGTCGTGAGGCTTCACGCTCCTACGGGCGGCGGGACCGCTGCGCCAGCGCATCCGGGATCGCGGGCGCGTCACCCGGGTGTCCCTGCTGGGCGGCGAGGATCGCCTGCAGCTCCAGGCGAGCCTGCATCACGTAGGGAGCGCCCTCGGCGATGCCGACCGTGCTGAGGGCTCGCGCCGTCACGCGCTCGCCGTCAACGAGCTCGACCACGCCCGCCGGCTCCACGAGGCGTCGCGGCTCCCCGATCGAGCGAACCTGCGCCCACGGGATCTGCCGGGTGGAGAGGAAGTTCACGACGCGAAGGCCGTCGGCGTCGGCCACCACCCGGACGCGCCCGAGCATGGCGACAAGCCAGGCGCTCAGGACGATCCAGATGAGGAGAAGCGAGGCCCACACGGCCAGCGTGTCGAGCGGTCCGCCGACCACAACGACCGCGCCCAGCAGGATCGTCGGCCAGAGCAGCTGGCTCCGGCGGATGGCCGGGTTGCGATACGTCCGCGGAAGCTCGATAGCGGCACGACCCTGCTGCATCGTCACGCTCACCCTGGACCCGTCGGGCGGAGTGTAGCGCTCGCTTCCGAGGGACCCTCGGCGGACGGTGCCGGCGTCATGGCGCCGCCGAGGCGCTCCACCATTTGGCGGCGAGGGTGCGGCAGGGCCCCGGGTTGCCCCGGGGCCCTGCTGGAATGCGCGTCCTGGATCCGGCCGCGTCAACCGGCCGGATCTGCGGAGCTAGGGGATGAACTTGCTGATGAACGTCGACCAGTTGCCCAGCGCGGTGCGCTGGCCGGGGCCGTGACCGGCACCGGCGCAGGTGCCGAGGAGGTTGTCGCCGGAGCCGCCCGCGAAGTACGGGCCGCCCCAGTCGGTGTAGGTGCAGTTCGACGCGACGTACTCGCTGGCGAGCCAGACGGCATTGCCGTCCACGGCCGCCGCGCCGTAGTCTCCCCATCGCGTCCGCGGCGGGCTGCCGACGAGCGCCGCGTAGCTGGTGAAGCCGTCGTCGGCCGCCTGGCCCCCGCCGCCCGGCACGACGCCCCACGCGCCGACGCCGTGGACGGCGTCGATCGGGGCGTAGGCCGCACTCGGGAAGATGGCGTCGCCGGTGGCGGTGAACGCCATCACGCCGCGGCCGCTGGCCGTGACGCCGATGGCCGGGTAGGTGAAGTCGTAGCCGGCCGCGGCGAGGTAGCCCTGGTTCATCACCCTCCCGGCCGCCGGGTTGACGACGAAGTAGGCGATCCCGGCCCGGGCCGGCCCGCCGTCTGGGGTGACGGCCGTGTCGAGGGCGCCCCAGAGCCTGCCGTTCGCGTACGTCACCTGCTGCATGCGGGTGTCGTTGGAGTCGGGCGTCGAGACGACCTCAGGCGAGGGCTGGGAACCGACCAGGAGCCTCCAGCAGCCGGTGCCGGCGATCGTCACGGTGGTCGTGTCGTTGAGGCAGTAGCCCTGCGGCGTGCCCGTGTCGGGCGCGCTGCCGGCGCCGGGCTGCTGCTGCGCCGGCGGGAAGGCGTACGTCTCGACCGGCACGACCTGGTTGGCGAGGCTCAGCGCCGGGGTCGAGGAGTTGAGGGACGAGGTGTTGGTGAGCGTCCACACGACCAGCTGGCTCGACACGTAGTCGCTGTGGAACCCGAAGACCGGGTCCACTGCCTCGGCCGCGGCGTTCGAGCTCATGAAGTACTCGGTGCCGCGGTTGCCCGTGTTGAACTGCGAGCTCGGCGACTGCGCCGGCCAGACGGTGAAGCCCGGCTGGTTCGGGAGCGAGTAGCCGGGCACGTTCACCATGCCCGAGGTGTCGATGTGGACCATCGTCACGCTCGACGCGCCCGCCGCCAGCTGGGCCTTCGAGAGCGCGTAGATCTGGGCCCCGGCGAAGCCGTTGTGGAGCCAGGGGTACGCGTTCGTGGTGAGGTAGATGCCGTTGGCGTCGGCGCCGATGTGCGGGTAGTCGCCCAGGTAGGGCCCGGGGTTCACGCCACCGGTGTTCGTGCCGTCGTTGGTGACGTCGATCCGGTAGACGTTCCACTGCCCGGTGGGATCGCCGGTCGCGCTGACGGCGAGGTCGAGGTGGTTGTCGAGGGTGAACGCACCGTTCGGGAGCGTCTCGAGCGTGAGGACGACGAGGAAGAACCGGTTCGTCGCCGCGTCGTAGATGCAACTCGGGTCAGTCACGAACTGGCCCCGGATGCCGGTGCTGCGGTTGATCGCGGGGGCGTAGCCGTAGAACGAGTTCAGGTCGATCGCGTGGTCCACGTCCCGCGGGAAGCCCGACACGATGTTCGTCGCCGTGTTGTCGGGCAGCATCGAGTTGCCGGAGCTGTCGTAGACGTTGAAGACGTCGTTGACGGCCTCGACCACGTAGCCGTTGCCGACGCACATGCCCTGGTCGGGCGGCTCGACGGTGAACTGGTTGCCACCGCGCGCATACCGCTGCTGGTAGAGGTTCAGCCCTTCAAAGCCGTTGACGAACGACGGGTTCGACTTCGCCCGCGCGCTGCTGGCGGTCGAGGCGCCCTTGCCCGGGCCGCTCGACTCGCTGCGGTCGGTGATCGTGCCCGCATACGGCGCCGGTGCCGCCCCATCGGCCGGCTGACCCGGGAACTCGACCGTCGTCACGTCGCCGCTGCCCGACGGCGTGAATGCGCCAGTCTGCGGCACCGAGGTGCCGGCCCTCGCGATGGTCGCCGCCGCCGGTCCGGCCGCGGTCACGGGCGCCGCCGCCGTCAGCATGGACATGACGACGGCGCCGCTCGCGGCGACGGCGATGGGCAGCCGGATGCGTTGCCTCTTCATCCCGATCTTCCCTCCTCGCTATCGGGGGCCTCCCCCGTCCTGACCGGCAGCCAGGCAGGCGCGAGTATGGGACCTTCGTCAGGGCTCAGGCATGACGATTGTCCTGTCATGCGGCTGTTGCCCGCAAACACCGGTGCGCCGGCGCACCGGGGCGAGCACGGCAGGTCGCGGACGCCCGGCTGATGGGGCCGACCCGCCCGTCAACGAACGCACGGCTGATGCCGCGACGGGTGCTACGGTTCGGGCGTCGGCGGCTGGCGCCACATGGCACCTCCGCGCCGAGCCCGGTTGCCGCGTCCGTGCGGATCGGAGGTGCCCCGTGGAGGAGTCCCGACCCGTCGTCCTCCATCCGGGGGACGCCGTCGAGCCGATCGAGTCGCGGATGGAGCTGCGCCACCACCGCGATCCCGACGGGCGCCGGGTGGGCTGGAGCGGCCCGATCCGGAACGAGGCGGGCGACGTCAGCGGCTGGCACCACCACGCCGCCAACGACACGTTCGTGTACGTCATCCGCGGCTCGGTGGCGATCGAGTTCGGCCCGCGCGGAGCCGATCGCATCGAGGCTCGGGCAGGCGACTTCTTCGTCGTCCCGTCCCAGACGGTCCACCGGGAGATCACCGGCCCGGACGCCGACCTCGAGGCGTTCGTCCTGCGCGTCGGCGGCGAGCCCGAGCAGGTCGACGTGGACGGCCCGGAGGGAGCCGGGCGATGAGTCACCCCCGTTGCCCGCGCCGCCAGGAGCGGAGCCGCACGTGACCGCCCTCGCCGCCACGCGACCCGCCCTGCTGCGGCGGGCCGTCCGCCTCGAGTGGCTCACGGTGGGCTGGAACGTCGTCGAGGGCGTGGTGGCGGTTGGTGCGGGCCTGGCCGCCGGGAGCGTCGCGCTCGTCGGGTTCGGCGTGGACTCGACCGTCGAGACAGTGTCGGGGGCGGTCCTGCTCTGGCGCCTATCAGCCGAGGCCCGGGGCACGTTCGACGAGGACGCCGTGGAGCGGGTCGAGCGCCGGGCGGAGCGCCTCGTCGGCGTGGCGTTCCTCCTGCTGGCCGCGTACGTCGCCGTCGACGCGGCCCTCGCGCTCGCCCGCGGCGAGCGCCCCGAGGCGAGCCCGGTCGGCATCGCGCTGACGGCCGTGTCGATCGTCGTGATGCTCTGGCTCGCCGGGCAGAAGCGCCGGGCCGGCGAGGGCCTGAGGAGCCGGGCGCTGGTGGCGGACTCCAAGCAGACGTACGCCTGCTGGTACCTGTCGGTGACGACGCTCGCGGGGCTCGCGCTCAACGCCGCGCTCGGCTGGTGGTGGGCCGACCCGGTGGCCGGCCTCGTGATCGTCGCGTTCCTGGTGCGCGAGGCGCTCGAGGCGCTGCGCGGCGACGACGAGGACGACGACTGACGCCCGGGCGATCACGCCTGGATCGCGCACCGGGCCGGGGGCCGGGTCACCCCGGCGTCGCGCACCGGGCCGGGCGCCAGGTCAAGCCGGCGTCGCGGGGGCGGTGCGCCGGTCGAGGATCAGGAGGGCGGCGCCGGCGAGCGCCACGAGGCTGCCCGCCGCGAGCGCCATTGACAGCCCGAGCGCGTCGGCGAGGGCGGCGCCCGCGAGCGGCGCGACGATGCCCACCGCGTTCGAGACCGCGTAGTCGATCGACGCCATCACGATGGCGCGGTCCGGCTTGACCCTGCGCATGAGCTCGTCGAACAGGGCGAGGGACAGGCCGGCGTAGGCGGCCGCACCGGCGGCGACGACGATGCCCGCCGCGAGCGGGCTCGGCGCGAGCCCGAGGATGCCCGGGTAGGCGGCGACCCCGAGCGTCGACCAGACGACCACGCGGCGGCCGCCGGAGCGCGCGGCCAACCGGCGCCAGGCGTGGTAGCCGCCGAACGTTGCCAGGGCGCTGGCCGTGGCGATCAGGCCGATCTCGGCATCCGAGGCGCGGACGCCGCGGACGTAGAACAGCGTGATCACCGGCGCCACGAGCTGGAGCGCGCCAGCGATCACCCCGTGGGCGAGCAGGTAGCTGAGGAACTGGCGGTTGGCGTCGAGGCGCCCCCGCCAGCGCCCGGCGCCCGCGACCCGCCACCACGACGCGCGCGGGAGCCTCGCCGGGGGTTCTCGAACGAGCCGGATCTGGCGCTCGAAGGCGTACGCCACCGCGCCCGCGACGGCGAATGCGGCGAACGCGAGCCCGTAGCCCTCGGGGAACGGCAGGCGGTCCAGCAGCCAGCCCGTGGCGGCGACCGCCGCCGCGGTGGCCAGCGACATCGTCGCCCAGCGCCGGCCCAGCAGCTCGAAGCGGCCGCCGGGTCCCGCGGCGTCGTTCATCACGATCGGGAAGGCGACCTGGCCGACCGTCGCCGGGATGGACGCGACCGCCCAGGCCACCAGGATCAGGACGACAACGCGGCCCCCCGGCGCCAGGACGACGATCGCGGCGATCGCCCCGTAGCCGAGCCAGGACACCAGCCGCGACAGGCTGTACCAGCGGACGAGGTCGCGCCGCCGCTCGAGCAGCGCACCGGCGGGCACGCCCAGCACGAGCGCGGCGAGGGCCGTCACGACGGAGATCAGCCCGACCTCGAGGGCGCTCCCGCCGAGGCGCGCCACGAGGACCGGCAGGAACGGGGTGGCGGCGCCGATGACGCCGACCGCCGCGGCGTCGTACCGGAGGACGCGGCTGTTGTGGAGCTCGCGCAGGTGGCGCTCGTGGGCCGCCTGGTCCTCGGCGGAGAGCGGCCGATCCGGCGGTGCCGCGGGCGGCCCGACGCGGCGGGGCGCGCGGGCGCCCGGAGCCCTCGGCACGCCCGGTCCCCTCACGCTCACTCCTGCTCCTGCGAACCGCCGCGCCGGCCCCTCCCCCGCTGAAATGATAGGGAGCAGCGGCGGCGGCCGGGTTCATCCGGCGGAGCGTTCTGCCTGGACCCGGGCCGGGCACCCGGGCCCGCCGCTCACGAGCGCGCCATGACCGCGACGAAGTCCCGCGACGACGGATAGAGGTAGCGGTAGGGGTTGGGCCGCGCGTCGCTGTTGATCATGTGCGGCACGGCCACGCCGTGGCTGGGGTGCGAGTAGGTCATGAAGTTCGTCCACGAGTAGTTGATGTCGAGCTGCATCGCGCGAACGGCCCCCGCGGCCAGGACGATCTTCGCCAGCGTCTGCACGTCCATCGCCGGGCCGACCACGAACACGAGCGAGCCGTCCGCGCGCACTCCCACGGCCGTCCGCCACACGGAGGCCGCGCCGGTGAAGGTCAGCCCCCACGCCGCCTGCGACCTGCTGGTCACCGCGGGCGTGATCGCTCCGTTGTCCACCAGCAGGACGAGGCTCTGGCGCACCGCCGTCACGTCGGGTCCGAGCATCGAGGCGCTCCACTTGACGACGTCGACGTGCCCGTCCTTGTAGAACACCATCGATGCCGCGCCGTCTCGCAGCGGCGCGGCGGTCTTGCCGTCCTGCCAGTAGCCGCCGTTGGAGTCGGCCAGCCTGAAGCCCGAGTTGAACGTCGCGAGCAGGGCGTCGCGCTGCGAGACGGGCACCTCATCCGGCTGGGACCAGCCCGTGCCGCCCGGCTGCAGGTAGCCGGGGTGCAGGACCATGCTCACGAGGTTCTGGTCCATCCAGGCCACCGCGACCAGGTAGCTGGTGTGCTGCGCGTCCGGCCGCAGGTACGCGACGCGGATGGCGGGCTGGCCGTGGAGCAGGACGAGCGTCTTCCAGACCCCCTCCCCGGGCAGCGGAGGGCTGACCATGGGCTGGATCGGGTCGGGCGCGGGGAACGGGGTCGGCGAGGGACTCGGGCCGAGCGAGGGGCTGGCGCTCGGGTTGGCGCTGACGCTGGGGCTCGGACCCAGGGACGGCTCGCTCGGCGCCCGGGACGACGATGCCGACGGGCTCCCCGAGTCGCCCGGGCCCACGTCGCCCACGATGGGCGAGGCATCTGGGATCCCGCCCTGGACGGTTCCGCCGACCCGGGGCGGGAACAGCGCGTACTGCACCTGCTCGAGCGTGTCGACGACGAAGCTCATGCCGTTCGACCGGGCCCACTCGGCCACTCGCGCGTCGATGGGATCGGTGCCCGGAGCCGTCAGCGCGCCGCCAAGCGAGAAGACGACCCACAGGACCGCGACCGCCGCGACCACGCCGACGACGCGGAGAAGCCGTCGACGCCGGGCGTGAGGCGTGGCCCCGTGAGGCTGTGGACGGTCCCCGGCTTCTTCGCCCGGGGCCTCAGCACCACCCTCGGGCGCATCGCTCGAGCGCTCGGATTCGTCCATGCCGGAGCCCACCCGCGGGTGCAACTTGGCGTGGCTTGCGGGACCGGCGCCACGCGCCGCGGGCGCGGCGCGGCCACAACTATAGGCGTGAGCCTCGCAGGACGCCCCAGGCACGCCGGGGGCTCTTGTCGCGACTCGCGGGCCGGCGGCGGGCGGAGGCATCGGTCCAGGGGTCGGCGGCGGAAGGAGGCATCGGTCCAGAGGGTCCGTGGTCGCCGAGCAGGCGCGCGTGGCGATCTACGCCGGGTGGCCGCTCGTGGGGATCGCCACCGACCGATCGACAACATCGGCACGCCCGTCGGCGACGGCCAGGCTGACCAGCGGTAGGCTTCGAGGAGCATGTACATCCCGCCCCACAACGCGCCGCCGAGCGCGGACGACGTCACCCAGCTGCTGCTCGAGACCCGGGCCGGCGACCTCGTGACCGTGGGCGGTGACGGCCTGACGGTCTCAATGATCCCGTTCCTGTACGACCCGTCCCTTGGCGCGCACGGGTCGCTGCTCGGCCACCTGGCGCGGCCGAACAACCAGTGGCGGGGCGCCGACGGGCAGGACGCGCTCGTCCTCCTCCACGGCCCGGACGGGTACGTGAGCCCGGCCTGGTACGCCGCGAAGCGGGAGCACGGACGGGTCGTGCCGACGTGGAACTACGTGCTCGTCGCCTTGCACGGGACGCTCCGGGTCCACGACGACCCCGAGTGGGTCCGCGACATCGTCGAGCGGCTGACCCGGGCCCACGAGGAGGGTCGCGCGGAGCCGTGGGCAGTGTCGGATGCGCCCGAGCCCTACATCGCGGGCCAGCTCCGCGCGATCGTCGGGGTCGAGGTCGAGATCGTCCGCGTCGAGGCGAAGTGGAAGCTGAGCCAGAACCGCAGCGCCGCAGACGTCGCCGGCGTGGTCGCCGGCCTGGAGACCGGGACCGACGACGACCGGACGCTCGGCGCCGCGATGGCCGTGGTGGAGGCGCGCCGACCCGACCGCGATCGCTGATGCCGCGGAACGACGACCTGCCCGTCATCGCGTTCGCCTCGAGGCGCGAGTTCGAGGACTGGCTCGAGGCGCAGGCGCCCGCCTCGCCCGGCCTCTGGCTCAAGACGCGGATCGAGAAGTACGTGGCGATGTGCCGCGAGCACTCCCGAACCCCTCCGCCGGATGCGCGCATCCACACGTGGTTCTGCGAGTTCTGAGACCCACACGTGGGTCCCCCACGTGTGGGTCCCCCACGTGTGGGTCTCCCACGTGTCAACCTGAAACTCGGTCTCGTCTCTAGCTGACGTCGTCGGCGGGCGTGACGAGGGTCGCGCGCGAAGGACCGGGCGGTGGGCCGCGGCCAGGAGCACCGTCGCGGCCAGGAGCAGCTCGCGAACGCGAGCGCCACGAGCTGGCTACTGTCGCCCATCTCGGCGAGGAACGACGCCCAGGGACCGGAGGGGGCCCTCAGGGGCTCGGCCCCGGCCGCCCGGGGGCCGCTCTGATCCGAGAGCGCCTGCGAGACCATGACGGCGGCGCCCGCCGCGGCGGCGACCAGACGACCCGCCGCGGCGGCATCCCGAACCGCCAGCGCAGGCCGAGCCCGACCGGGGCGTGGAGGACGAGGTTCGGCACGTTCCCGCGCACGCCCTCGGCATCGGTGAACCCCGCGAGCAGGGGCAGGACCGGGACGAGGTTGGCCGGCATGCGCTGGGGGACGTGGCCGGGCAGGCAAGCGGCCCAGGGCGCGCCCGTGAAGGCCCAGACGCCCGCGGCGCCGACGGCGACCAGCCACTCGGGCGCGGACAGCGACTCGGCCCTGCGCAGCCCGACCCGCGACCACCGGAGGGCCGCGATGGAGGTCGCGGCGAGGGCGACCGCGGCGGCGCCGCGCCCGAACAGCGTGAGCCCGTAGCCCGGGACCGCGTCGAGGAGGCCCATCGGCGGACTCTCGACCCAGGCCCAAGTGCGCGCAAACTGGCGCGTGTGCGCCGGGCCGGGCGGGAGGCGCTCCCCGGGCCGTCCTGTCACACGGCCGGCCCAGGGAGCCCGCGCCCCTCGCGGCGGGGGAACCGGCCGTGCCTAGGGAGGGGCTGGGCGCCGGCCCGCCGCAGACGTCGGCGATCGTCCGGGAGGCGGGACGACGCCCGGACGTGCCGAACCTACCCTGCCGCCGTGCCGGGCGGCAGGGGTGCGGCTTGCAGGTTCGTTGCATCGCGCGGGGCGGGCCACCGCGGCGGCCGGACCGGCGGGCCGCCCCGGCCCGGCCGGGCGGCCGTCCCTAGCAGCGGCAGGCGGCCCCCCTCCGCCATCGCGAGGAACAGGGCGACGAGCTCGGGGTCGAACTCGGTCCCCGCCCCGTCGCGCAGCTCCTGCATCGCGCGCCCGAGTTCGAGCGCGCGGCGGTACGGGCGGTCGTTGGTCATCGCGTCCCATGCGTCCACGACGCGGACGATCCGGGCCTCGAGCGGGATAGCGGAGCCTCGGAGGCTGTCCGGGTAGCCGGAGCCGTCGAGGTTCTCGTGGTGCCACCGCGCGATCCGGCGGGCGGTCTCGAACGACCGGGTCCCCTCGAGCAGCTCCGCCCCCCGGACCGGGTGCTGGCGGATCAGCTCCCACTCATCGAGGTCGAGCGCGCCGGGCTTGGTGAGCACGGCCTCCGGGACGTAGAGCTTGCCGATGTCGTGGAGCATCGCGGACCAGGCGACATCCGCAACGGCCTCGGGCCCGATGCCGGCCTCGGCCGCGAGCGCGCCGGCGAGGTCGCGGCACCGGTACATGTGGTCGCCGGTCGTCGGGTCCTTGGCCTCGGCAGCCGCGGCGAGGGCCGTCACCGCGCCCTGGTGCTCCGCCGCGACATCGACCGCGGCCTCCCGCCACGCCCGGGTGGCGGCGCGGGACCGGTCGAACAGCCAGCCGACGGTCCCCCCGACGCCGACGAAGAACCCGCCGCGCACGAGCCACGGCAGGCCGAAGTCGCTGCGCGGGTCGTCGAGCGACATCACGGGCCCGAGCATCAGAGCGCCCGCGAGCGCGGCCAGGACGCCGCCGCGCGCGCCGGCCCGGTACGCCGCGACCAGGATCGGGACGTACGCGAAGTG
>JAKAMV010000133.1 GCA_021812735.1 Chloroflexota bacterium
CCAGTCGATGTCTTCGCGGACTCCCTCGGGCGCGCGCTTCCGCCCTGCCCGCAGGGCGAGGGTCGCCGATTCCGCGTGTCCGTCGAGACCCGCTCGGTCGATGACCCGCACCGCGAACCGGGCAAGGACGGCGTCCGCGAGCCAGGGAGTGACCGCCTCGATGCCGCGGTCCCCATAGGCGGCGATCCGGTCTCGCCACTCGATCCGCCGACCCGGCGAGGCGGATCGGGCTTCGGTGAGCAGGGTCTCGAGCTCCATCAGTGGCTCGCGCCTCGCAGACCCCAGCGGCCCTCCGCGTGGAGGGGCGACGCCAACGGCACGAGCGGCGAGAAGCGCCAGGGTCCGTCGATGTCCGCGTGCGAGAGGGGCGCCGCTCGATGCTGGAACGCGATGCTGGGGATGGATGCCTCGAGACGCGCCGGGACGAAGACCGGTCGCTTGAACGCCCACCACAGCCACGCCAGCCGTCCGCGAGGCATGCCACGAGCGTCGAGGGGCAGGAGCGGCCCCCCTCGCTGGGTCGCGAGCCGCAGGGCCGGGGCCGTCGCCGGGCGGAGGTCGGGCCGGTCGCCCGCCCGCAGGATCTCGGTCAGGCAGCGCTGGTCATCGACCACGTCGACAGCGAGCACGGTCGCCGAGATCTCGCCGGCATCGGCCGTCGCATTCGGGGCCACAGACCACGGCGCTCGGACCGAGGCGGGCGGTGGACCTCCACGGCCCGGGGGCGCGATGACAACTCGCATGGCGAAATCGTAGCGTATAAACTGGTATCTTGCAGTATTGCAATACAATGCACGACTAGATGCCCGACACCGGTCGTCGCCCTCGCAACGCTGCGGCTGTCGCCGCGTCCTCGGGACCAGTTCGGAGGCCGAATCTCGCGTCATGAATCGTGGAACGTCGCGGCCTGATGACGCGGAGCGGCTGCGACAGTTCAAGGCCGACTTCTTCAAGGCGCTGAGCCACCCCCTGCGGATCTGGATCCTCGAGCTCCTTCGGACCGGCCCGATGAGCGTGACGCAGATCCAGGAGGTGACCGAGGTTCCCGGCTCCTCGGTGTCGCAGCAGCTTGCCGTCCTTCGCGGGCGGAACATCCTCACGACGGAGCGTCACGGGACGACGATCATCTACAGCGTGGCCGACCCAGAGCTGTTCGAGATGCTCGACGCCGCCCGCCGCCTCTTCTATGTCCACCTCAGCGAGAAGGCGGACCTGCTGCGCCTGGTCGAGGACGAGGGGGTCCTCGCCGCAGACCGATAGGGGTTCGGGTCCGCCCGATCTGGCCGACTGGCTCATCTTGATCCGGCCAATGGAGCCAGCGGATCAGCCGAAGGCCCAGGCGGTCGAACGCCGTGGCGCGCGGACGGCGTCGGGGCGGCGCGGAGGTCCGATCCGCGACTGCCCCGGCCCCCGGTGCCGCGGCCGGGCGACGGAGCGAGCGCCCTACCGCACCCGTGCCACGAACACGCCCCAGCCCAGATAGCGCCGTCCCCACCGCAGGTAGGTGCGGCGGTTCGAGTCGCGGAAGGCGACCATCGCGTCGTGGTCGGGATCGTCGGGATGGCCGGCCAGCCAGTCGGTGACCGCCAGCCACTGCGACGCCTCGTAGCGGTCCCAGGTCTCCGGCGTGGCCATGACCATCTCCACCAGCTCGAGGCCGGCCGCGTCGAGGCGGTCGAAGGTCCCGTCGAGCGAGGCGTAGTCGTCGCGTCCGAACCCGTAGGCCGCCAGGCACGCGCCCGGGGGCGCCTCGTTCCAGAACGGCTCGCCCACCAGGAGCAGCCCCCCGGGCCGCAGCGCCGGCCGCATCAGGCCAATCGTGCCGCCGAGCCCGCCGCCGATCCAGGTGGCGCCCAGGCAGCTGACCATGTCGAAGGCGCCGGGCTCGGCGCGGTACGACGCCGCGTCGGCCGTCACGACCTCCACGAGATCCGCGACCCCCAGCTCCTCCGCCCGCGCACGCGCCGCCGCCGAGAACACCGCCGACAGGTCAACGCCGACGCCCGACGCCCCGAACCACTCGGCCCAGCGACAGAGTTGCTCGCCCTTCCCGCAGGCGAGGTCCAGGTGGCGGGTCCCGGGTCCGACGCGGGCGATCTCGCCCAGCAGCCGGAGTTGCGGCTCGACGAGCGGGTTGAGGATGCGGTGGCTCACTTCGGCGATCTCGTGGTGGCGCAGCGTCATGGGCCGATGATGGCGGGGCGCCCACCGCACTCCAGAGCCGTTCGGCCCGGGCGCCGTTCGGCCCGGCGGGGCGCCCGATCGGGAGACCTCGGCCCCAGCCCCGGCCGCCGGCTCATCTGGGCAGCGACGCGGCCGCTCTCGCCCCCTTGCCGCATCGCCGGAGGAGCGTTCGGCGCCCCCAGGTCGGGGCTCGCCGCCGCCCGCCGCCGCGACCCGATGCGTCGTACACTCCGTCAGGCATGGACCTGCGTATTGCCGACACCGCCGCCTCGCCCGCCGAGCGCGAGGCCATCGACTCCTACCTCGACCCCCGGATCGGGCCCGCGCGTGGCGGCTGGGACGGCGGCGAGCGAGACATCGCGGCTGACGGGCGGGTCGCCCGCGGCGGCCACGAGGCCCGCTCCCACCGAGACCTGCTCCTGCCCACGCTCCACGCCGTCCAGGACCGCGTCGGCTGGATCTCGCCGGGCGCGGTGGCGCACATCGCCCGTCGCCTGACCGTCGCGCCCGCGGAGATCTTCGGCGTCGCCTCGTTCTACGCCCTCCTGTCGGTCACGGAGCAGCCGCCGGCCGCCGTCCACGTCTGCGATGACATGGCCTGCCGCCTTGCCGGCGCCGAGCAGGTGATCGAGGATCTCGAGCGCGAGCTCGGGCCGGCCGGCCACCCCAAGCCTGGCGAGCAGCGGACCTGGCACCGCAGCCCCTGCCTCGGCCAGTGCGAGCGCGGGCCCGCCGCCCTGTTCACCATCGCCGGCGACCCGCCCGTCCGCGTGTCCACCGGCCCGCTCACCGCGCAGCAGATCCTGACCCGGCTGGACGACGGCCTCAAGGGCCGGAACGACCTGGAGGCCCTCCAGGGTGCCGCCGGCACCGCCCCCACGCCCGAGCGCCTCGAGCAGCTCCGCCGGTTCGCTCCGCAGGCCGGCCAGGCGGGGCTCCGGCTCCTCGCCCGCGTCGGGCGCCTGGACCCCACCAGCCTGACGGACTACCTCGCCAACGGCGGCTACCGCGCCCTCGGCGAGGCGATCGCGGCCGGCCCGGAGCGGGTGATCGAGGAGGTCATCACGGCCGAGGTTCTCGGCCGCGGCGGCGCGGCGTTCCCCGCCGGCAAGAAATGGGCCGCGGCCCGAGCCACGCAGTCGTGGCCCAAGAACATCGTGTGCAACGCGGACGAGGCCGAGCCGGGCACGTTCAAGGACCGCCTGATCCTCGAGGAGGACCCGTTCGCCCTGGTCGAGGCGATGACGGTCGCGGCGTTCGCGGTGGGTGCCGAGCTCGGGTTCATCTACCTGCGCGGCGAGTACCCGCTCGCCGAGGCGCGGATGCAGAACGCGATCGACCAGGCGCGCGCCAAGGGGCTGCTGGGCAGTGACGTCATGAACGCGGGCTTCGCGTTCGACATCGAGATCCGGCGCGGCGGCGGCGCCTACATCTGCGGCGAGGGAACCGCGATCTACGAGTCCATCGAGGGCAAGCGCGGCGAGCCGCGCAACAAGGCGGCCCGCTCCACCACGGCCGGCCTGTTCCAGAAACCCACCGTCCTCAACAACGTCGAGACGCTGGTCAACTGCCTCTCGATCGTCCTGGAGGGCGGCGAGGTCTACAAGACCCTCGGCACATCGGGCTCCACGGGCCACAAGCTGTTCAGCGTCTCCGGCCACGTGAACCGGCCCGGCGTCTACGAGGTGGAGTTCGGCGTCACGCTCCGCGACCTGATCGAGCTGGCCGGCGGCGTGACCGGCGACAAGCAAGTCAAGGCCGTCAACATCGGCGGTGCCGCGGGCGCGTTCGTCGGACCCGACAAGCTGCACATGCCGCTGACATACGAGGGGGCGGAGGAGGAGGGCGTCACGATCGGCGCCGGCGCGGTGGTCGTCTTCGACGAGGACACCGACGTGCTGGACATCCTCCGGCGCATCGCCGAGTTCTTCCGCGACGAGTCGTGCGGGCAATGCGTGCCGTGCCGCGTCGGCACCGTGCGCCAGGAGGAGCTGCTCGCACGGCTCATCGCCCGACACCCGCAGGGGACGGTCGAGGACGAGCTCGCGCTGCTCGACGATCTGGGCGCGGCGATGCGCGACGCGTCGATCTGCGGTCTGGGCCAGACCGCCAACGACGCCATCTCCACCGGCATTCGGATCCCGGGAGTCCTGCGATGAGCGAGCACCAGCTGCCGCCCAAGGCGGTCTTCCCGCCCCCCGGCGCCTACACCGGCGTGGACCCGGAAATCTTCACCAGCTCCCCCGCGCGCTCGCCGTCGATCCCCACCGCCCCCGCCAGGCCGGAGCCCAAGCTGGTCGAGATGACCATCGACGGCGTGCCGGTGTCGGTCCCGCGCGACATGACGATCCTCGACGCGTGCCGGGCCCAGGGCATCGACATTCCCACCCTGTGCGCCCTGTCCACGCTCACGCCCGAGGGCGTCTGCCGGCTGTGCGTGGTGGACACCGGGAGCCGCGCGCTCACCCCGTCCTGCTCGGCCAAGGTTGCCCAGGGCATGACCGTCCAGACCGAGAACGAGAAGGTCCGCCACGCGCGCAAGCTCGTGCTGGAGCTCCTCGCCTCGTCGGTGGACCTGGACCTTGCCGGGCCGGTGCGGCCGGACGGCTCGCTGCGCGCCTACATGGAGCGCTACGGCGCGGACCCGTCGCGGTTCGGGCCGTCGGCGCGGCCAGCGGCGCCAGGCGAGCGCGACGCCGCCGAGGCGGGTCACCACGAGGTGCCGGACGGGGCGGCCGCCGAGACCGTCGCGCAGCCCGTCAAGGTGGACAACGACCTCTACGTCCGCGATTACAGCAAGTGCATCCTCTGCTACAAGTGCGTCGAGGCGTGCGGCGTGGACGCCCAGAACACGTTCGCGATCTCGGTCGCCGGACGCGGCTTCGGGGCCCGCGTGTCCACGGAGTTCAACCTCCCGCTCAACGAGTCCGCCTGCGTGTTCTGCGGCAACTGCATCAACGTCTGCCCCACCGGCGCCCTGATGTTCCGCTCCGAGTACGAGCTGCGGCAGGCCGGCCAGTGGCATGAGGACGCGCAGACCACCACGCGGACCATCTGCCCCTACTGCGGCGTCGGCTGCACCCTCGAGCTGACCGTCCAGGACAACCGGATCGTGCGGGTGCTCTCGCCGCTGGATTCCGAGGTCACGAGCGGCAATCTGTGCGTGAAGGGCCGGTTCGGCTTCGACTTCGTGCAGGCGCGTCCCGAGGTCGCTGAGCCCGGGGCGTAGCCGCCGCGCCCGAGCTCCCGCCATGACCGGCCCGAGCCTCCTCCCGCGCTGGGCGACCGGGGTCGCCGTGCTTGCCCGTGCCCGCGCTGCGCTCGTCGCCGCCATCGGCGTCGCGCTGCTGGTCGCCACCGCCTGCGGGTCCACGAGCCCCACGCAAGTCCCCGCCGGCTCCCCGGCGAGCACCGCCCAGGGCGGTCCGACGGCCCGGCTCACCGCCAAGCCCGGTCCCACGGCCACTGCCCTGCCAACGGCCACGGCCGCGTCCGCCAGCCCCGCGATCGCCGGGGCGACGCAGGTCGCGTGCCCCGGCAGCGTCCCCTCGGCGCACCGCGGCCGGCTGGTCACCGGCCAGTCGCGCAACTGGGCCGGCTACATCGTCGGCGCGACCAAGGGCCACGTCACCTGCGTCGAGGGGACGTGGGCGCAGCCCGCGGTCAGGTGCTCGGCCTCGGACACGTCGGTGGCGATCTGGGTCGGGATCGACGGCTCCTCGGCCGTGGGCGGGCTGCCGGACGCGTCGGCCACGCTGGCCCAGACCGGCACCTCGGGCGATTGCGTCAACGGCCGCCCGCAGTACGGCGCCTGGTACGAGTTCCTGCCCGACCTGCGGCACATCGAGCCGTTCCACCTGCCTGTCGCCGCCGGCGACAGGATCTGGGCGCAGGTGCGCTGGCTCGGCAAGGGCAAGTTCGTGGCCACGCTCATCAACCTCACCCAGCAGGTCGGCACCAGCCAGACGTGGACCCTGCGGACGGCGCCGCTGCTCACCGCGGAATGGGTGGTGGAGGATCCCGCCGCGTCGTGCTCAGGCGGCTCGTGCACCTTCGTCACGCTGGCCCGCTTCGCGCCGGTCACGCTCACCGGAGCCGTCACGATCAGCGGGTCGCGGTACCTGCTGGGCACCGTGCCGTTCCCCTACCTGCGCACCACGATGTACCGGTCGGGGCACGTGCTGGCGCAGCCCTCGGCGCTCACAAGCCGCGGCTTCTCGGTGGCGTGGAAGTCCAGTTGACGGCCAGCGCCGGGACAAGGGGCCCCTGTGGGCAACGGCGCGCCCGTGAATTCGGCGCGAGTGGGTATGCTGGCATCCCTAGCCTGCCCGCCCGACCCGGGACCGTGCGGGGCTGGGGCTCGCCGACAGGCCGCTCGCGTCGGCCGGACGCTGCCAGTGAGGTCCTGATGGCCCGCATCACCCCCGCGTCGTCGATCGTCGCCACCCTGCTCCTGGTGGCGGCCTGCTCCACCGGCGCCGCCGCGCCCACCGTCCCGCCCGTGGGCGCGGTGCCCCCTTCGGCCTCTGCCAGCGCCGCTCCGTCGGAGTCCCATCCGCCCGAGGCCAGCTACCCGCCCGGCTGCCCCACCTCGCAGCCGGCACCCCTGGCGTCGGGCCAGACGCGGACCGTGACGCTCTCGACCTCCAAGGGCGACATCGTCATCCGGGTCGAGGGCGCCCTGTCGCCCATCGCCGCCGGCAACTTCGTGGCGCTCGCCCAGTGCGGCTACTACACCGGCGTCGTGTTCCACCGCCTGGTGCCCGGCTTCGTGATCCAGGGCGGCGACGGCACCTACGGCCGCGAGCCCAACGTCAGCCTCGACTACGCGGGGTTCGGCGGCGCCCCTTACACCATCAAGGACGAGCCGGTGACGGCCAAGTACCTGCGCGGCACGGTCGCGATGGCCCGGACCAGCAAGCCGAACTCGGTGACCTCCCAGTTCTTCATCGTCCTCTCGGACAGCGCGGACGCGACGCTCGGCAGCGCCGGTTACGACAACTACCAGATCGTCGGGCACGTCACGTCCGGGATGGCGGCCGTGGACGCCATCGCCGCCATGCCCAACACGGGCAGTCCGGACAACCTCGCCATCTCGCCGGTGGCGATGGACAAGGTGACGGTCACCAGCCCCTGAGATCGCGGCGCGGCGCGAGCGCGAGCGGCCGCCCGGTGCGCGCGGCGCGGCGCGGCGGGCGGCCGCCTAACCAGCCCGGACAGGCCCGGCACGGGCCCTCTGACCCCGGATCGGACGGGCCACTCGGCCCTGAGGGCCTGCCTCTATCTAACGATACAGTCCGGACGTGGATGACCAGCGTCCCAGCGGTGACCTGTCGCGCTTCAAGTGGCTTGCCGTGGTGGGTCCCCTCGTGTTCGTCATCCTGCTGGAGGTCTTCCGGCAGACCGTCCTGGAGCGTGCCCTCACGCCGGACGAGAGCGACACGGCCTCGCTGATGATCATCTCCGCGGCGATCCTCACGTTCGCGTTCGCCGTGGGCGTCTACCTCGATCGCGCGCAGCGCCAGCTGGTCGCGCAGAACAAGGACCTCACCGTGACGCACGCGGTGAGCTCTGCCGTCCGGGGCGACCTCAGCCTGACGGACCTGCTTGACCAGTCGCTCGACCGGCTGGTGGCGCAGACCGAGGCCCTGGCCGGTCAGGTGACCGTCACCGCTGGCGACGGACCGCTGACGATTCAGCGCCCGGCCGCCCTCGCGCCCGGACTCGCCTGGGTCGGCGGCATTCTGGCCGAGCCCGCGGACCCGACCCTCGCCGCACCTCGCTACACCCGGCGCCCGGCCGTGGACACGGGCGTCCTGGACATCCCCCTCGTCCGGGGCGTCGAGCGCATCGGCCACCTGCGCCTCGCCTTCTACCCGCCCATCGAGCCCCAGATCAGCGCGGCCGCCCTCGCCGACATCGGCGGCGAGATCGCCGGCGCCGTGCAGCTCGGCGTGACGATGGCGGACCTGCACCGGCGCGAGCTCGAGCGCGCCGCCCTGTACCAGGTGGCGCTCCAGCTGACGGGCCGGGCGGACCTGCGCGACGTCCTGGACGCGATCACCGCCCACGCCCGGGACCTGCTCGTCGCAGAGCGGGCGGTGGTCTGCCTGGCCGACCCGCGAGCCCCCGCCGCCAGGCCCGACCCCGCGCACGACCGCGTGGCCGTGACCGACGAGGGCGCCACCTGCCTCGTCGCCCACGAGGGGGGCCCGGCACGCCACCCCCGCAACCCCGGCTGCCCCGTGGTCGAGCCGAGCGATTCGCGCGCGTGGGCCGCCATGCCCATGCGCGGGCCGGACGCCCTGCTGGGCGAGCTGTGCGTGGTGCGCCCCGGCAAGCCCTTCAGCGCGGGCGAGAAGAGCCTGCTCGGCGCTCTCGCCGACATGGCCGCGATCGGGGTGCGCACCGCCCGCCTCAAGGAGGCGGAGGAGCAGGTCACGATCCACGCGGAGCGCGACCGCATCGCCCGCGAGCTCCACGACAGCCTGGCCCAGGTCCTGGGCGTGATCCACCTCCGGCTGCGCGGGCTCGAGGCGCGGGCGCTGGACGAGGCGAGCCACGTGATGGCGGAGGAGCTCTCGGACATCGCCGAGACCGCCGACGAGGCCTACCGCGACGTTCGCGAGGCGATCCTCGGCCTGCGCGAGACGGTTCGCGAGGACGACGGGATCGAGGGCTCGCTCCGCGAGTACCTGCGCAAGTACAGCCGCCAGACGGGGATTGCCGCCACGCTCACCTGCAACGGCGAGGCGCGCCAGACCCTGTCGCCGCGTGCCGAGGTCCAGCTGCTCCGCGTGGTCCAAGAGGCCCTCACGAACACGCGGAAGCACGCGCGCGCCAAACGAGTCAGCGTGCAGCTGGAGTGCTCGGGCCCGGTGACGAGGATCACGATCCAGGACGATGGGGTAGGCTTCGACCCGGGGACCGTCGCACGGTCCATGGAGGGCGGCTTCGGTCTGGCCTCGATGCGCGAGCGGGTCGAGCAGGTCGGGGGCAGCATCTTGGTGCGTACGGCGCCGAACGAGGGCACGACCATCGTGGTCGAACTCGCCGCAGAGGACATGCGTGGCACATCTACCGCCGAAGCTCAGAGTCCTGCTGGTCGATGACCAGCCGCTATTCCGGCGGGCACTGGCGACGCTAGTTGCCACCCAGCTCGACATGACGGTGGTGGGCGAGGGCGAGAGCGGCCGCGACGCGCTGGAGAAGGTCCGCTCCCTCCGCCCCGACCTCGTGGTGATGGACGTCAACATGCCGGGCTCGTCGGGCGTGGACGGGGTCAGCGCGATCCGCGGCGCCGGGTTCGCGATCCCGATCGTGATGCTCACGGTGTCTGAGGACGACGACGACCTGTTCGAGTCCATCAAGGCCGGCGCCAACGGCTACCTGCTCAAGAACGTCCGCCCCGAGGACCTGTTCGACAACCTGCGGGGCGTCATGCGCGGTGAGGCGCCCATCGCGCCGGCCGTGGCGTCCAAGCTCCTCGAAGCCTTGCGCACGGGCGGGCTGCCCGCCCGATCGGGGGCCGTTCACCTATCCGACCCGAACGACGTGGCGCTCACCCGGCGCGAATCGGAGATCCTGCAGCTGGTCGCCAACGGCCTGTCCAACAAGGAGATCGCGAACGAGCTCACGATCACCGAGGGGACGGTCAAGAACCACGTCCACAACGCGCTCGAGAAGCTGCACCTGACCAACCGGGTGCAGGCGGCGGCGTACGCGGTGCGCCAGGGCCTGACGAGTCCGGAGAGCCCCCAAGGCTGACGGCGGCGCGCCCGCGGCGCTACTTGCCCGGCAGCGCCTCCAGTGCCGGGCCGAGCCGATCACGACGCCCGCGATCTGGCCGGCCTTCGGGTCCGCCCTCGCCGGGCTCACCGTCGCGGTTGGCGCGACCGACGGGCGTCGGGATCCGTGGGCACAGCGCGTGTCCCCCGTCGGATACACCCCACGTCGGCTTGGCGTGTGCAAGGCGACGGATGGGCATCCCGGGCGGGGCCGCCTAGCATCGCCACACGCGGGCGGGGGGCCCGTCTCGAGTGGGAGCCTAGGTGTCGCCGGTCGTGGTCCGAGTCCTGGTGCTGTACAGCCATCCGCTCATGGGCGAGGGCCTCGGCCGCATGCTCGCTGCGGAGTCGGGGATCCAGGTGGACGCCGCGGACGTGTCGCTGCCCGGCGCCGTGGACGAGGCGCTGGCGCAGGAGCCCGACGTGATCATCGTGGAGGAGGGCGGACCGCTCGACGCCGCCGACGTCGTGCGGCGGTCCACCTGCTCGTGCGTGCTCGACGTGGACATCACCACGGCCCGCGCGTGGACCCTCCGGCGCGAGGCCCTGTCCACACGCCCGGACGACTTCCTCGCCTCGTTGCGGCTGGCGGTCACGCGCGTCGTGGAGCGCGGTGGCGGCTACGACACCGACCTCGGCATGCGGCGGACGGCCGTCACCCGCTAGGATCCGCGTCGTGAGGGACCCCATCCGCCGCCCGACACCGCCCCGAGACCCCACCGAGGGCGTCCTCGCCGCGCCGATCCCGCGGCGCCGGATGCTGCTCCTCCTGGGCGCGGGCGTCCTGGCGTCGGGCGCCGGCCTCGGCACCCTCCTCGAGGGCTGCGCGTCGGTGGCGCCCGTGACGGTCACCCTGGGCATCTCGCCGGCAACGATGGCGCCGGGCGTGCCGGTGGCGGTCCCGTTCTCCATGACCAACTCCGGCGGGACCACGGTCCAGGCGACGATGTGGGTGGTCAAGAACGCCGACGGCTCGCTCACCGCCTACAACCCTCGGTGCCCGCACGCCGGGTGCCGGTACGCCTGGGTTGCGGCCGAGGACAAGTTCCGGTGCAACTGCCACGGCGGGGCGTTCGCGCTCGACGGGAGCGTCCTCGCCGGGCCCTCCTCCAAGCCGCTCGCCAAGCTCACGGTCAGCGAGGCCGGGGGCGCGGTCGAGGTGGAGGTGCCGGGCGACTTCGCGACGCCGCGGGAGTCGCTCGGGGCCTGACGCGCGTCCGCGTCCGGGCGCGGACCCCGGCGGGATGGCGAGCCGCCCGTCACGTGGAGGCTCGCCGCGTTGGGCCGGACGATACAGGCCAGCCGGGGCTCCCCGGCACCGCCCTGTACCGCAGTTCTATCCCCTGACGGATGGGAACGCGCGCACGCGTACGCGAGCATGGTCGTGGACCCGTCCGCTCCGCGTGCCATGTCATGCGCGGAGCTCGCCGGGCCGAACCTGGACAAGGACCACCGAATGATGAGAGTCGCCCGTCCCACGACGATCACGGACAAGGGGCTGAACCGGGCGATCAAGGTCGTCGGCCTGCTGCTGGTCGTCGGCGTGATCGCCTTTGCGCTGTACTACTGGCAGGACCGCCGGGTTGGCGGGGCGCCGTCCATTGCGGACCAGGCGGTCGCCGCCGCCGAGGCGCAGGTCCAGAAGACGCCGAACGACATCGCCGCCCGGGACCATCTCGCCGCCGCCTACGTGTCCGACAACCGCCTTCAGGACGGCATCGCGCAGTTCGGCGAGGCGCTCAAGCTGAGCGCCACAGATCGCGCTGCCCTCCTCGGCCGGGGCATCGCCTACGTCAAGGCCGGCCAGCCGGACCTGGCTGCCGCGGACTTCCAGACATTCATCGCCAACAACGCGTCCGGTGAGTACGCCGGGCAGGACCCGCAGCTCGAGCAGGCCTACTACGAGCTGGGCGCTGTCCAACTGGGCAAGGGCGACGCGAAGAGCGCCGCGGACACGCTCCAGAAGGCGCTCAAGATCGACGCGTCCGACGCAGACGCGATGTACTCGCTGGGCGTGGCGTTCGACAAGCTCAGCCGCCAGTCGGAGGCCGTTCAGGTCCTCAAGATGGCGGCCGCGTTCGTGCCCACCGGCTGGTGCGCTCCGTACCAGGAGCTGGTCACGGCCTACACGGGCCTCAAGCAGGCGGACGGCGCCGCGTGGGCGAACGGCATGGTCGCCATGTGCAACAAACAGTACGACCAGGCTGTCGCGGCCCTGACGCCGCTCACCGCGGGTCACCTCAAGATCGATGCGCTGCTGGGACTGGGCTACACGGCGGCAGAGCGCGGCGACAACAGCGCGGCCACGGGCTACTTCAACCAGGTGCTCGCCGCCGACCCGCAGAACCAGTCCGCGATCATCGCGCTCAACAGCCTGACCGACCCGCACGCCTCTGGCGCGTCTGGGGTCGCATCTCCGTCGGCCGCTCCCGCGGTGGCCGCGTCCGCCACCCCAGGAGCGAGCAACTGACATGGTGTCCCCCGACCTGACCGCGGGCCAGGAGCCCGCTGACCCCAGCGCCCAGCTGCCGTCCGAGACGGGTGGCCAGGCGCCGGCCAGCCGCCGCAAGCTCCTCGTCCTCCTGGTGATGTCCGTCGTCCTCCTAGCGCTCGTCCTCGTCTCGGCGTGGTACCTCGTGTTCCACAAGCCGCTGACCGAGCTGCCGGCCGTCACGGCCCAAGATTCGATGCCCGCCTACCAGGGCTCGCTGTACAACCTGAGCAAGCCGCAGGACGTGGCGGTCAGCGCTGACGCCACCCGCCTGGTCATCACGCAGACGGGCACCTCGCTCGAGACGGTGATGTTCGACCGCATGGGCAACAAGATCGCGGTCCTCGCCCCGCCCGCAGCCACGGTCCCCTCCCCCCATCAGCTGTTCGTCGCCACGGACCCGGCCACCAACGAGTACTGGGCCACCGACCGCTTCAACGGCCTCGTTGCGATCTACACCTCGGCGGGCAAGTTCGAGCGGGTCTTCGACCCGGGCGCGTCCCTCGCCAACTGGCAGCCGCTTGCCATCGGCTTCGACAAGTCCGGCGACGCCTACATCGCCGACGTCAGCAACGGGTCGGCCGTGATCCACGTCTTCGGCCCCGACGGCAAGGAGCTTCGCTCGTTCGGCGCCAGCTCCAACCTCGACCATCCCAATGGCATCGCCGTCGCTGCTGATGGCACGACGTACGTGACCGACACGGGCAACGGCCAGCTCAAGGTCTTCGACGCCACCGGCAGCCAGCTCGGCCTGGTAGACCGCGGCGCGGCCGAGGGCAACCTGGGACTCCCCGCTGGCGTGGCCATCGACGATCACGGCAACGTGCTCGTCGTGGACTCGAGCGCTGCCGTCGTGCAGGCGTACAGCCAGGTGACGTCGGGGCAGACCAGCCCCGCCTACATCAGCTCGTTCGGCGACAAGGGCAGCGGCGACGCACAGCTCTCGTTCCCGAACGGGATCGCAGCCGACGCCCAAGGCCGCGCCTACGTGGCGGACTGGGGCAACGATCGGCTGGAGATCTGGGGTTATTGAGATGAGGAGAGGAGACGGAGGTGGCGACCGGCCGACGATGACGCCCGCAGCGCGGGCATCAACCCATCCTTACCCCAAGGAGGTAATGACAGTGAGGAAGCTCGCACTGGTTGGTGCGATTGCCGCCCTCTGGCTGTTCGTTGCCGCAGCCACTGCCTTCGCCGACGGCGGTCCTCATTCGATGACCACCAACAACGGCACGAGCGGGCTCAACGCAGATTCCTGCGCCGGATGCCATCGTGCCCACACGGCGACCGCGGCTTACCTGCTCAACACGGACCAGCCGGACATCTGCCTGAACTGCCACGACGGCAGCAAGGCCACGACCGACGTCGTCGACGGCGTCCAGTACTCTGCCACCGCCAAGACGGCACCGGTCCTCGGCGCCCTCCGCGGCGGCGGCTTCGTGTACGCCCTGATCGACTCCAGCAACGCCGCGCGTTACACCATCAACCCGGCGACGCACTCGCAGAACAGCCACGTCCAGCCGCTCTCCACCGGCGCCCTGATCACGTCCACCCACGGTGGCGTGGGCGGGGTCTACAACGCGGGCTGGGGCACCGGCACGGTGTGGGGCAACGGGGCCGTCGGCAGCGGGACTGGCGCGAGCGTCACGCTCGAGTGCGCCTCGTGCCACAACCCGCACGGCAACGGCCAGTACCGCATCCTGCAGACCGCGCCCAGCCTGACCGCGACGAGCGGGACCTTCACGGTCTCGATCGCCAACGGCGTGCAGATCACCGATACCACCACCGCCTCGACCCACAACTACACGATCAAGCCGGCCTCCGATGGCTACAACCAGGGCGGCTCTGCGCAGAACATCGTGACCGCGGACACCGGCGACTACTGGCGGTACCACTGGGATCCCACGGGTGCGAGCCTGTGGTACCAGCTTCCCCTCCCGCCCATCGACCAGATGAACACCGGCTGGAACGGGACCTCGGCGACCAACGCCAAGGACTACGGGACAGCCACGACCACCCTGGCCGCGGGAGCGGGCGCCGCTGACACCACGATCGCGGTCGTCTCGGCCACCGGCTTCCCGGCCGTGCCGTTCTACGTGAAGATCGACAGCGAGGTCCTCAAGGTCACCGCTGTCAGTGGTACGACGTTCACGGTCGCCCGTGCGCAGGGTGGCTCTACTGCCGCGGCGCACAACAGCGGCGCAACGGTGGCCACGTCGGCCTTCAACATCCAGGGCACCAACGGCCAGTCGCTGAACAACACCAGCGGCCTCATGACCGCGTGGTGCATCCAGTGCCACACCCGTTACAACGGGTACAGCGCCAACGGCACCACGTCGTACACCCTTTCGACGCCGAGTGACCCCATCTTCATGTACAAGCATGGGACCACCCGCATCGGCTGCGAGCAGTGCCACGTCGCCCACGGCTCCAACGCCCTGATGACCGGCACCAACTCGCTCAACTACACCAACCCGGCGGGCCAGGTCCCGCCGAAGGTGACGCTCGGGGCTACGACCTCCGGCGACAGCCGCCTGCTCAAGGTGGACAACCGCGGGACGTGCCAGCTGTGCCACGACCCGACGGGGACGATCGGGGTCAACACCTACATCGGCCCGCTGCCCACTCCGGGCAACTGATCGCATAGCACGCAGCGCCCCGGCGGCCCCGAGATAGCATCGGGCCGCCGGGGCAAAACCCGGTCGGCATCCCGGCGGGCAGCCGCTCGACAGTGGCGCGAGCGCCTTCCCAGCGCGATCCCGGCAGACCGCACAGCCAGCGTTCCACGACACACCAGAGGACGGGACAACGACGATGCAGGCAGGGCTCAGGCGCCGCTCCGGACCGATCTTCGGCGCGGTCCTGGTCCTCGGCGCCGTCGTGGGGCTCACCGCCCCGCTCGTGCCGATGGCCGCGGCCACCAACCCGTCACCGGTTCCGACCGACAGCCCGGCAACCCCCTCCACGAGCGTTTCCCTGCCGCCCGACTCGCCGACGCCCGCGCCCGCGCCCTCGGGCTCCCCGGCCCCGTCGGGCTCGGTCGCCCCGTCGGGCTCGGTCGCCCCGTCGGGCTCGGTCGCCCCGTCGGGCTCGGTCGCCCCGTCGGGCTCGGTCGCCCCGTCGGGCTCGGTCGCCCCGTCG
>JAKAMV010000864.1 GCA_021812735.1 Chloroflexota bacterium
CGACGTCCCCGTCGAGCCATGTAGGTCTGGACAGATGTACGGACAGAACAACGAATCATGGTCTCGCCACCAGTGGGTGGGGGACCAAGGTCAGCGTTACGGCGAGGCAGCGTCTGCATTCAATGCCCCCGTTGATCGCTGGGACCTGCACCAGTGGGTCGGCGACCAGGGCACCGGCGAGCCTACAGCGGGCCGCTACGAATTCGCGCTGGGAGACGATGGCATGCCGCACGGCTACGATGGGTTCGGCGTGAGCGACAGTGGCGGGCAGCAGTGGGCACCGGGTGTGGCCGTTTCCGAGCCTCCCACCGAGACACTGGCCTTTCCGGAGGTCGTGGAGGAAGAAGAAGTTGCGTGACCCGGTCGGCCGGCGTGTGGCGTTCGCCTGAGGTTGGCCACGCCTGAACACGGGCACGTGGCGGGCAACTCCCGAACCCGTCCCCAGCGGTCTTCCGCCCAGCGACGGATGTGACACCGGCGATGAAGCCCGCCGCGCGGGCCAGCATCCGCGACCTGCGGCCACGCCGCTGACGGCTTCTACCTGAACAGGTAGGAGGTCGTCATGGCACTGACAGCACGGGCCGCAGCCCCATCCGCGGAGTCCGCCTTTCTCCCTCGGCGTGCCTCACCCGCCGGGGTCTCTCGACACCCGCTGGGGGATGCCGAGATCCACTTTCTCTGGTGGTTCGTTCAGGGCAGCATCATGAACCCCGAAACACGAGACCAACTCCGCCGCGCCTGGGGCATGTGCGCCCGCCACAGTTGCGGATGCCTCGCCGTCGACGCCGCCCTCCGGCACGGCTGGCTGCACGGGCCGGCGTTGCTGTATGAGGACCTCGTCGAGCGAGGAGTCAACGCAGTCAGCGTGTCGGGCCCGTTGCGCCAGCTGCGCGCCGCACGAAAGCTGAGCTCCTCCACAACGTGCCTGATGTGCGATGCCAAGCTGGACGGGCTTCCCGCCCCTGCCCCATCGCTGGATCTTGTCCACGCGGCACGCGATCCCGGGGCCAGCTGATGGCCATCGGAGACGCGACGAGGCGGTACTGGGAGCCCCTCGTCTGCGGTGCGTGCGCCGGGACGGCATCGCCGGTCCGTTGGCGGCGCCACCTGGTCGCGGATCTGGACTACGGCCGAATCGGCGATCTCGTGCCGCACCGGATGCTTCTCGTCGACGTAGCACACCACCTGGTCCGGTATGCGCGCTCGTTTCGAGTCGAGCAGCGCGGCACGGAAACCGAGGAGGATCGGGCGGCCCTGATCGGCGCGGTCGGCTGGTGCAGCGGTTGGCAAACAATTCTCGACGTCTTGGGCCACGGACCTTCGGCATGACCACCGACGCGTCGACCGGCCACGTCGCGGGAGATGCCCCGGCGCTCCAATCGCCGTTGCCGGGTGGACCGGCCCGCATCCCGGAGGTCCGTGAGCTCTGGTCGCTGCTGCACGGCGAGATCATGGAGCCACTGGTCCGCCGCCAACTGCGCCGGTCGCTGGGGTTCTGTCCACGGCATACCTGGCTCTACGCCGCCGTCGAGGTCGAACTGTGGAAAGACCCTGCAGGTGCGTCGCCGGGTCATCAGCCCTTCGACGTGTGCGTGCTCCATGCGGACCTGTTGGGCCACGCTGCCGAGCAGCTTCGGGAAGTCGCGGCCAGGCGCCACTATCGCCCATTGGGTGCCGCCAGGCCGCTGGCCGGCGAAGGAACCTGCCTCATCTGCGAACGTTCGCGCTTCGTGGAGACCGAGCTGTCGCCCACGGACCTGTCCGTCGGATACGCCGCTGTGGACGTGCCACCGTTGGTCGCACAGGTCAACCGGCTCGCCGAGACCGCACGCTGGTGTCGCGAGACCGTGGACGTTTGGCGTGGCGCGGTCTGCCCGCGCTGCCTCGACCAGTACTTGCCCGCCACCCTGGCGTCGTCGATCGGCGACGTGGATGCGGTTACCATGATTTCCGAAGCCGAGGTAGGCCAGCTGGAAGGTCCCCGAACGCCGCCGTGCCGACGCCACCTACTGGATGGCCTGTTCTTGTCGCGCGACGATGCCCAGCTGATCGAGGCACGCGTGGGGGCGCTGCGATCGCGCCTGGTCCGGCTCCTGGAGTGGATGACCTTCGGCGGGCGGCGCACGGCCTCTGCAGATCTGCGCGCGGCGTGGATCGAGACGCTCGGCTGGTTCGCCGGGTGGAGCGTCCCCCTGGGGCTCGTGCAGACGTCATCGCGGTGAGGCGTGGGGATCGTCGATCGGCCCACGATCGGTCAGTTGACGTCGTAGTGGCACGTGACGTCGCGTCCGCTCTCGTCGAGCACGATCAGGGTGGGCGTCCACCCGGTGTCGTTGCGGACCGCGGCACGCAGGTCGTCGGCGACGCGCTCCACGACCAGCCGCGTCGGGTAGTCGACCGGCCGTTCGGCTACGACCCAGCCGTGTGGGCCGATCGCCCTGACGACGGCCGACCGTGCCGCCCTATGCTTCACCGACGTCCCGCGGCGCCGAGCAGCACCGCAACCAGCGCCTCGAAGGCGAGGAGCCCGACGATCAGCAGACGATCGCGGCGCGAGAACGGCGGCACGCCCGGCATGGGCACCGCACGGATCGTCCGGACCAGCGCGTCGGCAGCGTTCACCAGCCGGCGCTCGCGCTCCTCGGGCGACAAGGCAGCCGTCACGGCGGAACCCGCGACATCTGCGGCCGCAGCGGACCCGGCCCGGCCGCCCGTCGGCGTGCTGCTCCACCTGCCCCGCCGGGCGATCCAAGCCCGTCGATGCTGGGCAATCCGACGGGCACTCTGGGCGCTGGACGAAGGCCGTACACCAGGCCCCTGCACGGTGCCTCGCTCGCTCGCTGCCAGATGCTGGCGCATGACCACCTCCGCACATCAGTGCTGTGCAGAGGCTGTCAGCGCAGGACGCAGATCGTCGGAATGGCCGACCCGGCGAGCCTCATCGCCGCCGAGGATTGTAGCCGCTTGGCGAGATGGTGGTGGCGGCCGCCGGCGGTCGACCGGCGGCCGCTCTCGATCAGCGGACGAACTCGCGGGTTCGCTCGAACCCGCGGATCGGATCGAGCCCGGCGTAGCGAGCCGTCGCGCCCAGCTCCTCTTCGATCCGCAGCAACCGGTTGTACTTGGCAACACGCTCGGACCGTGACGGTGCGCCGCTCTTGATCTGCCGGATGCCCGCGCCCACGACGAAGTCCGCGATCGTGGTGTCCTCCGTCTCACCGGACCGATGGCTCACCACGGCACCCCACCCGGCGTCGAAGGCGGTCTCCACCACTTCGAGCGTTTCCGTCAGCGTGCCGATCTGGTTGAGCTTGATCAGGATGGCATTGGCGCTCTGCTCCCGTAGGCCGCGCGCCAGGCGCTCCGGATTGGTCACGAAGACGTCGTCGCCGACGAGCTGGACACGGGAACCGAGCCGTTGCGTCAGCTCCTTCCAGCCGGCCCAGTCGTCCTCCG
>JAKAMV010000134.1 GCA_021812735.1 Chloroflexota bacterium
CGCTGACGCTCGCCGCGGGCGCGGGCCTTCGCGGCCGCGGGCCTTCGTCCGCGGCGACCCCCCTACGCGGCCGCGAGTTGCCGGCTCGCCAGGGCGAGCCCCGACGCGTCGTCGAAGAGATGGACGCGATCGAGCGGCACCCGTAGGTCCAGCACGTCGCCCGGGCGCACCCGCGCCGACGACTTGACCAGGGCGATGATCTCCTGCTCTCCGGCGCGCAGGTGGATCTGCTCCTCGTCGCCGAGGTACTCCACCACGTCCGCGGTGGCGCGCAGCGTCGCCTCGCCCGGCTGCCGATCGCCGAGCGCGAGGTGCTCCGGTCGGATGCCGAGCGTCACCGTGTTCCCCGCCAGGGCGGCCACGGCGTCGCGGAGCCGGTCGGGAACCGGCAGCGTCAGGTCCTGGCTGGTGAGCTGGACCGCGCCACCGGCGCGGGTCGCGGTCATCTCGATGAAGTTCATCGCGGGGCTGCCGATGAAGCCCGCGACGAACTTGTTGACGGGGTGGTCGTACAGCTCCTGCGGCGCGCCAACCTGCTGCAGCAGCCCGGCGTTCATGACCGCGATGCGGCTGCCCATCGTCATCGCCTCGATCTGGTCGTGGGTGACGTACACGAACGTCGTCTGCAGGCGCTGGTGGAGGCGCAGGATTTCCGCGCGCGTCTGGGCGCGCAGCTTGGCGTCGAGGTTCGAGAGCGGTTCATCCATCAGGAAGACCGCCGGCTCGCGCACGATCGCGCGCCCCAACGCCACGCGCTGGCGCTGGCCGCCCGACAGCTGCTTCGGCTTGCGGTCGAGCAGGTTGCCGAGGTCGAGGATCTTGGCCGCCTCTTGCACGCGGCGCTCGATCTCCGGCTTGGGGACCTTGCGCAGCTTGAGACCGAAGGAGAGGTTGTCCCGGACGCTCATGTGCGGGTAGAGCGCGTAGCTCTGGAACACCATCGCCACGTCACGGTCCTTCGGCGCCAGGTCGTTGACCACGCGGTCGGCGATCTTGAGGGTGCCCTCGGAGACCTCCTCGAGGCCGGCGATCATGCGCAGGCTGGTCGTCTTGCCGCACCCCGACGGACCGACCAGGACGAGGAACTCCTCGTCGCGGATGTCGAGGTTGAGATCGCTCACGGCGACGACGTCGCCGTAGCGCTTCCACACGTGGTCGAACGTCACCGTTGCCATCGACGGACCCTCATCGTCGCGCTGTTGAGCCGGACTCGCGCGTCATCGGCCGGATGCTACCACGCGGAGCGAATGGACTAGAGGGTCGCTGCGCTCGTCTCGGGCGTTGTCCCGGCGGGGCTGACCGCCGCCGGCCGGCAGGTGGGAAGGCTGAACGAGACGGCCGCGCCGCTCGGCGTCTCTTCCACCCAGATGCGGCCTCCATGCGCCTCGACGAGCTCCCGGCACAGGTAGAGCCCGAAGCCGACCCCGGCGCGATCGGACGCTCGCGCGCGGCGGCCTCGATAGAAGGGCTGAAACACGACCTCCCGTTCGTCGTCGTCGAACCCGGGGCCATCGTCGCGGACCGTCACGACCACGGCGTCGTCGGCCCGGTGGGCGAGGATCGTGACGGCGCCGTCGGGCGTGGCACCGTGGGTCAACGCGTTGCGCACCAGATTACGCAGCACTTGGCCGATCCAGAGCGGATCGACGTCGACGAGCGGGAGATCGGGCGCGCGCTGATAGTGGACCTTGCCCGCTTCGGCGTCGGCGGCGAGCTGCCGGACGAGCCGGCCGACGAGCCATTCCAGCGCCACGGGGCGTCGTCGCAGGACCGGTCGCACGTCGCCGGGGCCGGCCATCTCGAGGATCTGGTCGGCGAATTCGGTGAGCGTCTCGGTGGCGGCCTGGATCCGTTCGAGGTAGCGGCGCCGGGTGGCGTCGTCGAGCGGCAGATGCAGGAGGCTCTGGCTGTACCCGCTGATCAGGGCGAGCGTCGCGCGCAGTTCGTGGGAGAGGGCGCCGGCCAGGAGTGGTCGCCAGCCATCGTCCGACCCGAGTTCGGGCTCGGTCGGGGTGGGCGCGACCGGCCGCTCGGGCGCCACGGCGATGCCCCGCCGCCGGTCGGTCGATGATCCGGCGTCGAGCGCGCGCGCTGTGGGCGTTCCGGAAACCATCGATGAGACTCCTCCGTTCGGTGGCCCCGCTCGACGGCAACAAAAAACCCGCTCTGACACGTGGCCGGAGCGGGGACTTCACCGAATCCTAGTCCCGAAGACTGAGGCTGCGCTCGTTGTAGCCGACGCGCGGCGCCGTGTCAAGAGTCTCGCGGCGCACCGTGTCTCACGGCGTCGACCAGCCGGATGGCGACCTCTGGCGCCAAGACCACCGCGTCGGCGCGCTGGAGCAGTCTCCGTGCGAGTTCCGCGCTCCCGATCAGCCCGTAGGCCACCACTGGGCGGGGCAACCGTGCGAGGTCCTCCGGCAACAGATGCGCGAGCACCGGCCCGGGCGAGATCATGGTGCCGACGCCTGGTCGGCGCGGATGGGCCTCGAGCGACCGGCCGAGGCCGGTCGAATCGAAGCCAAACACGTGGAGCAGGCCGAGCGCGCCCAGTTCAGCGGCTGCGGCCACCATGGCGGGCCGCCTCGTGAGTACGACACCGATGCCGAGCTCGCCGGTCACGAATCGGACCGCCGCCGCGTCGGGGTTGAGCCCCTGCACCGCGTCGAGGTCCACCGCAAGCGGGGGCCGTGCCCGCCCGGCGGCTGTCACCAACGTCGCGAGGTCGAGGTCCCGCAAGAGCACCGCGTCGGCGAGGGGTTCGGGGACCTGCAGCGGCTCGCGCCCGTCGCTCGCCACGAGGATCCGCGGCAGGAAGCCGAACCGCTGCTCATCCAAAGTCGGCCCTCCACAGGTTCACCGAGCTGGTGGTGACGCCGGCGGCCCCGGCTGCCAGCACCGCACGCGCCTCCGCCTCCGTGCGGATGAAGCCGCCCGCGAGCAGTGGGACGTTCAGCTTCGGCAATGCCGGCGCGATCTCCGGCAGGATGACGCCTGGCAGCACCTCCACGATGTTTGCGCCGGACTTCGAGACGGCCGCGACGGCAGCGTCCAGCAGGCTGCGGCGGATCAGCAGCAGCCGATGGATGGCCACGACTCCCTCACGCCGGATGGCCGGCATCAGCTGGCCCTGTGAACTGATGATCGCGTCGACCCCGGCGCGGCCTAGCCAGCTGACCCCGGCCCGGTCCGGGCGGACGCCGTCGACCAGGTCCAGGTGCACGGCCACCAGCCGGCCGGCGCGGTGGATACGGTTGACGAGCGGTCGCAACGCCAACCCGTCGGCGCGCAGGATGAAGATGATCCCCACCCGGCTCTCCAGAGCCTCTTCGAGACGTGACTCGACTGTGATGGCAGCACAGCACGGCGATGCCGCCAGCCGTTCAAGGAACGCCCGCGTGTTCGACTCCGACGACGCCACTTGGGTCTCCCAGCCGACGCCACCGGGGCGTCATGTGCGACGAGCCGCTGCCGATCTGCCCCGCCCGCGGCGCTCCGGACGACGCGCCGGCATCGGTTGGGTCCAGCCGCTCGCCCGACTCCGCCGGGAAACGTACATCGCGAGGCGAGTGCACTATAGCCGGGCCGCGGGGGCCGATCACGTCATTCCAGGTACCATCGCATCCGTCCACGCGCGACGCTACGAGGGGACGAGGAAGACGATGATCGGCCAAATGTTCGAGCGCATGCGGGCCAGGCCGCAGGAGCCGGCGGCGGCGCAGGAGCCGGCGGCGGTCCCGGCGAGCTGACCCCGCGGTGTCCTCCCTCACTCCGTTCGGACGGCTCCCGTGAGCGTTGCCGACCCGGATCCCGCACCGGAGACGCATGCGCCCCTGGGCGCCACGCGTGACGTGGGCGCAGCGCCCCCCGCGCCGCGCGACCTGCTGGGGCGGCCGCTCCGCGACCTGCGCATCTCGGTCACCGACCGCTGTAACTTCCGCTGCACCTACTGCATGCCACGCGAGGTGTACGGCCTCGACTACGCATTCCTGCCGCGTGCGGAGATCCTGACGTTCGAGGAGATCGAGCGCCTGGCGCGGCTGTTCGTGCGGCTGGGCGTCACCAAGTTCCGCCTGACCGGCGGCGAGCCGCTCGTCAGAAAGGGCCTGCCGGACCTGGTGCGCCGGCTCGCCGAGATCGACGGGGTGCGCGACCTGGCGCTGACCACGAATGGGGCGCTGCTGGCGGCGCAGGCCCGTGCGCTGCGAGACGCGGGGCTGCGCCGCGTCTCGGTCAGCCTCGACTCGCTCGACGACGCGATCTTCGGTGCGATGAACGGGGTCGAGTTCCCGGTACAGCGCGTCCTCCAGGGCGTCCGCGCGGCGCAGGACGCGGGTCTCGTGCCCCTCAAACTCAACACCGTCGTGAAACGGGGCGTCAACGAGGCGAGCGTCCTCCCGCTGGCACGCTGGGCGCGCGACAACGGTGTGATCCTGCGCCTCATCGAGTTCATGGACGTGGGCCTGACGAACGGGTGGCGGCTGGAGGACGTGGTGCCCGCCGCCGAGCTGGTCGCTCTGGTCGACGCCGAGTTTCCGCTGGAGCCGATCCCGCCGGCCTACCCCGGCGAGGTCGCCACGCGCTGGCGCTACCGGGACGGGGCGGGTGAGATCGGGGTGATCGCGTCGGTGACCCAGCCGTTCTGCGGGGCGTGCACCCGGGCCCGTCTCTCCGCGAAGGGCGAGCTCTTCACGTGCCTCTTCGCCGCCGGCGGGCTCGACCTGCGGAGGCTCCTCCGCGGCGGCGCCTCCGACGAGGCGATCGAGGCGGCGATCGCCTCGCGCTGGCAGGGCCGCAGCGACCGGTACTCAGAGCTGCGCTCGTCGGAGACCACTGGCCTGCGCCGCGTCGAGATGTTCGCCATCGGGGGTTGAGCGGTGTGGACGGCCTCGGCGCCCGCGGCAGGCCCGGCGGGCCGAGGCGCGCGATGGCGGCGGGCGGGAGAACGCGTCGCCGCTAGAGCGCCCCGACGGTCTCCATCTCGGATGGGTCGAGCCTCCAGGTCGCCGCCGCCTGCACGTTCTGCCGGACCTGCTCGGCCGAGCTGGCGCTGGCGATGACCGTTGCGACCTCGCCGTGGCTGAGCAGCCAGCCGAGGGCGAGCTCGAGCAGCGAATGGCCGCGCTCCCGGGCGAAGCCCTCCAGCCGTTCGAGGCGCGCGAAGTTCTCCGCCGTCAGCACACGATCGGCGCGCCGACTTTCGCCCAGGCGCGCCCCCGGCGGAATCACGCCCGCGCGGTACTTTCCGGTGAGGAAGCCCGACTCGAGCGGGTAGTAGGGGATCAGCCCCAGCCCCAGCGCGCGGCAGGCCGGCAGGAGTTCCCGCTCGATGTCGCGGGCCAGCAGGTTGTAATGGTCCTGCGCCGAGATCGGCCGCACCAGGTGCCAGGTGCGCGCTGTCCAGTCCGCGTCGATCATCTGCCAGCCGGCGAAGTTGCTGTAGCCTGCGTAGCGGACCTTGCCGGCCCGCACCAGGTCGTCCAGCGCCTGTAGCGTCTCCAGGATGGGCGTCCCCGGGTCGGGTTCGTGCAGTTGGTAGAGGTCGATGTAGTCGGTGTTGAGCCGCCGCAGGCTCGCCTCGACCTCCTGCACGATCCAGCGGCGCGAGGCACCACGCTCGAACGGCGAGTCGTCCATCGGCATGCCGACCTTCGTGGCGAGCACGACCTGCGCGCGGCGCGGCCCGAGCAGCCTGCCGAGTAGCGTTTCGGACGCCCCCTTCCCGTACACGTCGGCCGTGTCGATGAAGGTGACCCCGAGCTCGAGGGCCTGATCCAGCACCGCGCGGGTCCGCGCCTCGTCAAGCCGTGTGCCGAAGTTGTTCGCGCCGAGCCCGAGCTCGGAGACGAGCAGTCCCGATTGCCCTAGTCGTCGATACTCCATCGCCTGCTCCCGATCTGTTGATCGCCCCGATCGTCTCACAGCGGCGCCCGTCAGTGGCAGCGCAACCCCGCCGCAGGCGGCACTGGCTGGAGCAGGTAGGCATCGACAGCCGTGCGGACACAGGCGCTCACTGCATAAGCCGGTGTGACCCTCGCCCACGCGCGTGATCAGGTCTGCCGCGGGGAGCTGGTGGGCGACGTTCTGCGCGCAGCCGTTCGGCGTGGCGGGGGGTCGCCGGTCGAGCCGACGATGTCGAAGCGGGCCAGGAGCCCGGGCGGAAAGAGGGTCGTGGTGTTCTGGCGGACGAAGTCGACGCCGCCCTCGCCGGGCCCGCCCGGGTTGACGACCAGCGAGCCGATGCGCTGCGCAGGCGTCGGTGGGACGGCGGGCGGACGGCCCTTCTGGCCGCGACCGGCGGCTACGTGGACGGCGAAGCGAGCGGGGTCGGTGGCACGCTGGGACCGTCCGTGGGCGTCGTCGTGGGCATGGTCGCGTCAGGCAACCGGGTCTCGGCCGGCCGCGGCGTCGGGGTGCGCGTAGGCGCAGGTGTCGGGGCGAGGGTGGGACCGAACGGCACCGGGCCGGGGACCCCGAAGAGCTGCCCGAGGGTCACAAAGCTGAAGCCGCGGGCCCGATAGTTGGCAATCACCGCGGGCAGTGCCAGCTGCGTCAAGTCGTGGTTCGCGTGCATCAACACGATCGAACCATTGGTGCCACGGATCCCGTTGGCGATCAGTTCGGCGACGCTCCCGCGCCCCGTATCGCCGAGCGTGGTGTCCCAGGTGACGACGGCCCGCTCGCCGGCGGCAGCGGCTGCGCGCAGCACCATCTCGTCGACCGCACCGCCGGGCGGCCGTACGAAGGGCAGCAACGGTCGGCCGACGATGGCGCCCACGACCTCGTTGTCGTGGCGGATGTCCCACACGTCATGTTCGTAAGGGGCACGTGTCAGGTCCATGTGGTCCCAGGTGTGGTTCGCGACCGGATAGCCGGCCGCCCCGACCGCACGCCAGACCCAAGGGTATGCCTCCACGGCCTGGCCGATCGGGAAGAAGGTCGCGTTGACGTGCTCCGCCTGCAGGATCGCGAGGATGGCGAGCACGGCCGACGGGCTCCAGCAGTCGTCGATCGTGAGGGCGACGACGGGGTACGCGCGCGAGCCGGAGCTGACCAGCGGCGCAGCATGGCCGACAGCCGCGAGCTGGGTAGGCGGGTACGAGCGGGTGGGCGCCGGGATCGCCGGCAGGCGAGTCGGCACCGGGACTGAGGAAGGCGACGGCGTGACGATGCCGCCGATGGCGGCGCCGCTTGGGCTCGCCAGGCCGGTTGCACCCGGGACCGATCCGCCCACGCCAGAGCCACTCGGCGGCGCCGTCGAGGGGGGGGCCGAGGCGGTGGCCGGCGGGCCTACGGGCGTACGCGGCGTGGCCGCGGCTGGCGACGCGACCGCGTTGCCGCATGCCGCCACAGCGACGAGCAACGCGGCCGTCACCGCGACGGACGCGAGGGTCAAGGCGCGGTCCGTGCGCACCGTGCAGTTGGAGTGTCTGGCAGCGTGCATGGCGCGACTCCTGGCGGCCCGACTCGGTCGGTCAGCATCCGTGCGCGCAGATACGAGCCCTCCGGCGGGATCGCCCATCTGTACGCCAGGATGCGCCGGATTCGGCCGCGCCACAAGGGCTTCCCGCGGGGCGCGGAAGGCGGCCCGCGGCGACGAGCGTCTCGGGCCTCGTGTGGCTCCGTCATCTCGCGCAACGACGCATGGGGCGGTCTCCCGAGCCGCCGCTGGTGACCGTTATTCCGAGCCGCCGCTAGCGACCGTTGCGGAGCTCGGCACCTCGGCCGTGCGCCCCTGCCAGAGCGCCGCGATCACCGTCGTCAGGGGGACCGCGGCGAGGATCCCGAGACTGCCCACCAGCGTCCGCACGATCTCGACCGCGATCACCTCCTGGTTGATCACGGCGTTGAGCGAGCCTACCTGGACGGCCAGCACGACGAGGAGCGGCAGCGCGGTGCCGAGGTAGGCGAAGACGAGCGTGTTGATCGTGGCAGCGAGGTGCGCCACCCCGACGTTCATGGCGCGGCCAAACAGGGCTCGCGGCCCGAGGGTGGGATCCACCCGCCCGAGCTCCTCGACCGTCGCCGCCTGGCTCATCGCCACGTCGTTGAGCACGCCGAGCCCGCCGAAGATCATCGCCGCCAGCAGCAGGCCGCTCAAGTCGATCCGGTTTCCCATCAGCTGCCCGAGCGTCACCACCTCCTCGGAGCCCTGGGCCGAGGTGAACTGCGCCGCGGCCGAGACGAGCGCTGCCAAGACCCCCGTGACGAGGAGCCCCGCGCTCGTGCCGAGGATCGCCGCCAGTGTCGTGCGCGAGGCACCCTGCGTGAGCAGGAAGCTCAGGACGGTGACGGCGATCCCGAACACGACGGCCAGCCCGACCGGGTTCCACCCGAGCAGCAGCAGCGGGATGAGAAGCCGGATGGTGAACCCGACCGTCAGCACGAGCGAGACGACCGCCCGCAGGCCGCGCCAGCCGGCAATGGCAGCGGCCGCCACGACGAACGCGCCGACCAGGGCGCCCAGGAGCGGCAAGCGCCAGCGGTCGATCACGGCGTAGGTCGTGGGTCCGCCCGGCTGTCGGTCGACCGACAGCACGACTTCATCGCCGGGCCGGTAGTCGGGCAGCTGCAGCTGGCTGCTGGGGCCCTGCAGGTTGGCCAGCACCCGCATGCCCGCCTGCGGCCCGTCGAGCACCACGACGGTCGCGGTCGGCGGCGCTCCGTTCTGCGCCGCCTGCACCGTTTCGATGCGCGCGTGCTCGAGGTTCGAGACCACCTGGCGGGTCGCGGCAGGGACGAGGTTCGGGACGAAGACCAGGAAGCCTACGAGCAGGATCAGGGCCAGCCCGTACAGGACGATGCGGCGGTCGTTGCGGAGTTCGGAGTCCTGCGGCTCCGCGGGAGACGCCATAGGTGCGGCAACCTCGGTGCGTTCGGGTGGGACGGCGGCACGTGCCGTTCAGATGGTCGGGGGATTGGGGTGGCCTGCGGGACTCGAACCCGCAACCATCGGATCCACAATCCGATGCTCTGCCGATTGAGCTAAGGCCACCGCGGCGCGGGCGCCCTGGTTGCCGGGACGCGCGCGGCAGCGGGCAGTATCGCATGAACCGGAAGCCGGCGTGCGCCGGTACCCCCGGTGCCCCCCGACCTGGACGTCCGGGCGATTGGTGGCACCGGCCGCACCACGAGGCTGCCCACATGGTCACCTACAGCGAAGCTCGCGCCGGCCGTCATGGCGGCAGCTCGCTGCGACGCCGCCTCGCCCGCTTCGCGCTCGTGGCGCTCGTGCCGCTCGTGGCCGTCGGATGGCTCGTCGCGGTCCCCGGTGCGCCGGTCGTGCGGGCCTGGGATGCCGGCACGTTCAGCGCGGCCGACGAGAGCCTCCTCTTCTCGCTGACCAATCAAGCGCGGGCCTCGGCCGGGCTGGCGCCGCTTCGCTGGGACTCCGCGCCGGCGCCGACCGGTCCATAGGCCGACCCACGGCCCGCGACGGGACCCCGCGCCGCGCTCGCGCGCCCCGCTACACTGCCTGGATGGCGCCGGTCCTCGAGGCACGTGACCTCACCAAGACCTACCGTGCTGGCGACGGCGAGGTTCGCGCCCTGCAGGGCATCTCGCTCAGCGTGCATCTGGGCGAGTTCCTCGCGCTGATGGGGCCGTCGGGAAGCGGGAAGACCACGCTGCTGCAGTTGCTCGGGGGCCTCGACCGCCCCACGTCGGGCGAGGTGATCCTCGACGGCGTCGCGATCTCGTCGCTCGACGACGATGCGGCGACGCGGCTCCGGCGCGAGAAGACCGGGTTCGTCTTCCAGGCGTTCAACCTCGTGCCGCTGCTCTCTGCCCGCGAGAACGTGGCGCTGCCGTTCCTGCTCGCGGGGCGCGATCCGCGCACCGGCGAGACGGCGGCCCGCGTGGACGAGGCACTCGAGCTCGTCGACTTGCGGGCCAAGGCCGACCGTCGGCCCGGCGAGCTGGCGTTCGGCGAGCAGCAGCGGGTCGCGATCGCCCGCGCGATCGCCGGCCGGCGATCCTTTTCGCCGACGAGCCGACCGGTAATCTCGATTACGCGACCGGCATGGAGATCCTGCAGTACCTCTACGGTTCGTGCGCTGAGCGCGGCCAGACGGTGGTGCCCGTGATCCACGATGCGCAGGCCGGCGCGTACGCCGACCGTGTCCGTTTCCTGCGGGACGGGCACGTCCGTGAGGAGATCGAGCTCGGCCGCCGGACCGAACACCCTGCGCGGCCCCTCATCGAGCGGCTCGCGCTGCTGGGGAGCCTGGTCGGCGTCACCGGTGCGGCTGTGGTGCTGGTCTTCGGCGGCACCTCCGGCATGCGCAGCGCGCTGGAGGTGCCTTGGGGTGCGGTGCTGCTCGCCTTCGCGCTCGGGGTCGGCGGATCGCTCCTCGCCGCCGCCTATCCCGCGCGCCTGGCGTCGCGGGTCGAGATCGCCCGGGCACTGCGGTTCGAATGACCCGCCGGGTGGGGCCGCCGCTGCGCTTCGTTGCCCACGCGGGCGCCGGACGTGGGGCGTTCGTACGGCGCTGGCCGCCGCTCGCGGCCGCTCTGGCGGCGCGCGGCATGGCGCATCTCGTCGACGTGACGTCGCGTCCCGGCGAGGCCGGGGAACTGGCGCGTCGCGCGGCCGACGACGGAGCGCGGCTGGTGGTGGCGGTGGGCGGGGACGGCACGCTGCACGAAGTGGTGAACGGCTTGCTGGCCGCGGGGCGTTCGCTGGCGGGCGGGCCCTCGGTGGGGCTGATCCCGGCTGGCCGCGGCAGCGACTACGCCCGCGGGATCGGGCTGCCGACCGACCCGGGCGCCCTCGTCGACCGGCTGGCGGCCGCGCTCGAGGGAGATCCGTCCGCCGTGCACCCGGTCGACGTCGGGCGCGTGTCGTACCGGCCGACGCACTGGGTGGCCGGACGTCCCGTCGACGCAGCGGCGGGCGAATCGGCGCGCCGCTGGTTCGTCAACGCGGCCGGCACGGGGATCAGTCCGTTCATCGCACAGCGCGTCGCCCGTTTCCCCGCGCGTCTGGGGTCCTACCTGTACACCGTGGCCGGTATCGTCACGATCATCGACTGGCGCGACCGACTCGTGGAGCTGGGCTGGGACGACGGGAGCCGCGACGAGGTGCGGGTGGAGTCGGTCGAGGTGGCGCTGGGGCCCTACGAGGGCGGGGGGATGTGGGTCGCCCCCGAAGCCGATCCGACCGACGGGCTCTTCGACATCGTGGTGGTCGGGGCGATGAGCCGGCTCGAGACGCTGACGCTCTCCTGGCGGATCAGAACGGGCGACCACCTGCGGAGCCCCGTGGTCTGGACGCGCCGGACGCGATCGCTGACGATCCGCGCGTTGGACGACGCCGGCCCGATCTACCTGCAGGCGGATGGCGAGCTGTTGGGGCGCGACCCGTTCCGGTTCGAGATCGTGTCGTCGGCGCTCCGCTTCGTCTGGTAGGCTTGCGACATGATCGCCCAGGCTCGCTTCCTTCGTGTGCCGCCCTACGAGCGGGGGATCACCCTTGGGGACTTCATCCTGCCGATCCGGATCGGCGAGCGGACCTCGGTCCGCCAGCACCACCTCGCGCTGGTGCTGCTCGGTGTGCTCGTGCTGGCCGTATCGGCCCAGATCGTCATCCCGATCCCGGGCACTCCGGTCCCCATCTCCGGTCAGACGTTTGGGGTCCTCACGACTGCGACGGCGCTCGGCTTTCGGCGGGGGATCGCGGCCGTCGGTCTGTACCTGATCCTTGGCTTCTTCCTGCCGATCTATGCCGGGGGTGCTTCAGGGATCGCGCACATCGCGGCGTGGCAGCAGGAGCACGTCGTGCTCGGTCCGACCGGCGGATACCTGGTGGGGTTCTTGCTCGCGGCGGCGCTCGTCGGGCGGCTCGCCGAGCTTGGCTGGGACCGGCGCTACGCGGGGGCGCTGGCGGCGATGCTGCTCGGCAACCTCCTGATCTACGCGATCGGCTTGCCGTGGCTCGCGGCGGCGACTGGGCTCTCGCCGAGCGGGGCGCTGCGCGAGGGGCTCTACCCCTTCGTCGTGGGCGACGCGCTCAAGTTCTTGCTGGCGGCTGCGGTCTTCCCCGCCGGCTGGTGGATCGTAGGTCGTCGTCCGAGCGATCGCTGAGCGGTGCGTCGGGCACGCGGCGTCAGGGGTGGGTGAGGAGGATCGTCGGCGCGCGCACGCGCCGGTTTTGGGGTCTAATGGTGTTGTCGGCGCGCCTGTAGCTCAGCGGATAGAGCGAGTGGCTTCGGACCACTAGGTCGCGGGTTCGAATCCTGCCGGGCGCGCCACCTTCCATGGCATGTATCCATTGCCGGATGCGGCACGTCTATGCTGCAGAGAGCGCGCTGGTCTCCCCGCCGGATCCTCCGGCCGGGCCACCATCGCGGGCAAGAGGTGAGCGCCATGGCCACACAATCGCCGCGTTCGCGGAGCGGGTTCGCAGCCACGCCGCTGGCGCAGTTCCTGGCCGGCACGGCGGGCCGCACGGTGCGCTTGCTCGCCGGCGTCGTGCTCGTGATCGCCGGTCTGACATGGCTCGGGGGGACGGTCGGCCTGATCGTCGCGATCATCGGGCTCGTGCCGATCGCCGCCGGCCTCTTCGACTTCTGTCTCCTCTCGGCCCTCCTCGGCGGGCCGCTCCGGGGCCGTGACGTCCGCGCTGCCGGGCGTCGCTGACGCGCGCAGGGGAGCGTCCGGCACCGTGCCGATCCGATCGCTCGACCGGCGGCCCGGCAGCCGAGACCCGGCTCGCGCCGAAGAGGGCCGTGAGATCCGATCCCGGTGGGATCTTTGACCCTGCGCGGGCGTCTGGCACCCGCCTAGCCTGCCGGTATGGTCAGTACCGCCCGAACCGTGCCGCGCCCCACCACGATCCTTGTGGCCTGGCTGCCCCGACAGCACGGTGCGTGGGCCATGCTCGCGGTGCCGCTCCTGCTCGGCGTCGCGGCGAGTCGGCCCAGCGGCTGGCAGCTCGTGCTGGCCGCCACGGCGGTCGCCGGGTATCTCGCGGCCGCCAGCGCGCAGGGGTTCCTGCGGAGTCGAGGGGGCGGGCGGTACCGCGCACCCCTGATCGTGTACGGCGGTGCGTTCGGCGCGCTGGGGCTGCTCCTCGCCTGGACCCATCCGATCTTGTTCGCGGCACTCGTCGTGCTGGTGCCCGCCGCCGGCACAGCCCTCTGGGGCGCACGGCCGGGTACCCGGCGCGCGATCACGACCAGCCTGGCCGCGGTGGTGCAGGCGCTCGTCCTTGTCCCGGCAGCCGCGGTGTTGGCCGGGCCGACCCACTGGCTCGCGGTCGAGCGCGCCACGCTGCTGGCGGCGATCTACCTGGCGGGCACGGTCTTGGTCGTGCGCTCCGTGATCCGCGAGCGGGGGAATGGCGGGTTCGCGGCGCTCTCAGTCGGTTACCACCTTGGGGCGGTGGTGGTCGCGGCGCTCCTGCTGCCGTGGGCGTATGACGCGTACGTCGCCGCGCTGGCACTGCGCGCCGCGTCGCTGCCTGTGCTGCAGCGGCGCTGGGCGGGCAGCGGCCGCCCGCTGCGGCCGATCCAGGTCGGGGTGGTGGAGATCGTCGCGTCGGCCGCGCTGGTGGCGCTCGCCTTCACGGTGTCTCTGTAGGGGGGCACCAGGGGCCGCACCGCCGGAGCATGGACGCCACCATGGGCATCGACGCGTTCGTTACCCTGATACGCACTGGCATGGCGCCGGCGGGACCAGGGGAGGGCGACAGATGTTCAAGCGGATACTGGTGGCGGTCGACGGCAGCCGCCACGCGCGACAGGCGGCGCTGACCGCGGCCGCGTGTGCCCGCGAGACGGGAGCCACGCTGACCCTGCTCACCGTGTACCACGAGCCGCCCGGATTCGAGGGTGAGCCCGAGTACTCGGAGAACTTGGAAGCGGCCATTCGTCGGGCCGAGGCCGTCCTCGACGCCGAAGTAGCGGCGATCCAGGCCGCTGGCGGTCCGCCTGTCGAGCGCGAGACGCTCGGCGGCGACCAGCCTGCGCGAACTATCCTCGACGCGGCGGCCTCGGGGCAATACGACCTGCTGGTGATGGGCACGCGAGGACTCGGACGATTGCAGAGTGTCCTCCTCGGTTCGGTCTCTGCAGATGTCGCGGCGCGGAGCCCGATCCCGGTCCTGATCGTGCACGGCACGGATTGACGCGCGGCGACGGCGACGCCGTGCACCGGCCGCGGCTCCGAGGCACCGACGGAGCTGCTCGATAGCGGTCCGGCAGTGACGAAAGGAGGCGCGGGATGAAGCTCGAGCTGCGGCCCCGCAAGCAAATCGGCCTGGTTGCGCACGACAACAAGAAGCAAGACCTGGTCGACTGGGCGCGCTACAACCGCGCGCTGCTCGAACAGCACGACCTGTACGCCACGGGAACGACCGGGGCGCTGCTGGAACGCGAGCTCCAACTCCCCATCACCCGGCTGCAATCGGGGCCGCTGGGCGGCGACTTGCAGGTCGGCGCGATGATCGCCGACGGGACGATCGACTTCCTGGTCTTCTTCTGGGACCCCCTCGAGCCGCTGCCGCACGACCCAGACGTCAAGGCGCTGCTGCGGATCGCCGTCGTCTGGAACATCCCCGTCGCCTGCGATCGGGCGTCGGCCGACTTCATGATCTCCTCGCCGCTCATGAGCGACGGCTACGAGCGCCAGCTCCCCGACTATTCGGCGCACCTGACGCGTCCGCTTGCGACCGACGGCAGCCGCTGAACGGAGTGGCCCGGGTGCCCGCACCGCGCGCCGGTTGTGCGACCGGACGCCCCGGTTGTGCGACCGGACCGGATGCGCCCACAATGGACGAGCCGGTCCTCACAGCGGGGTACGGCGGCGCGGAGGGCGGCCGGCATTCCGGCCGCCGGCAGATGGAGGCCTGGGGTGACGACGCACGACGACGCCTGGGATCGCTACGGCAGAGCGCTGACCGGGGCGATGGCCGAGGTTCTCGACGAGCTCCCCGAGGAGGTGCGAGCGCATGCGCTGGAGACGGCCGACTATTGGTTGAGCGTCGGGCTGGCCATCGGCCTGGAGCACCCGGCCGCAGCGCGCCGGCTCCTCGCACTGATCGAAGCCGAAGAGGCCGAGCGAGCCGCGCTGGTCGAGGACGCTGCGGCCTTCGTGCAGGAGGCGCTGGCATGAGGCGCCGTGGCCTCGTGTCCAGCCTCTATCGGACCGCGCGGTTGGCCAACGACATCTCGACGCTGGCGTCGGGCAACCCACACCGCATGGCGCGCCGGGCGAAGAACAGGATCGTCGGCCGCGCCCTGGGTCGCGCCGGCCTCTGGCGCATGCTCTGGGGCTAGGGCTTCACTCTGCGATCTCGGCCTGCGCCGGGACCATCGCCGCTTCGACGTGCTGCGCCGCGTGCGTGGTGCGCAGCGGGATCTCGTGCAGCAAGAGCGACGCCGCGCACGCCACGATCGCGGCCGCCACGCCGATCCACATCGCGTTGCCGAGCGCGATCGAGAACGCCTGGTGGAAGCCGTTGAGGAAGATCGGCTGCAGCTGCGGCGGGATCC
>JAKAMV010000135.1 GCA_021812735.1 Chloroflexota bacterium
TGCCGTCGGCTGTGGGCGATGTGGCGGTCGTGGGCGCCGCAGGCTCGGCCGTCGGGCCATCGGCGAGCGGCGCGGGCGCGCCGGGAGCGGTCCCGGGCGGGCCCCTCCCGTTGCGGGCCGAGGGTCCGGCCGAGCGGGCGGGCGTTGGCCTTGCGGACGACCGGCGACTCGGTCTCAGGCCGTGGCTCTGGCGCCGCGCCGGCGCGGCATGGGAGATCGTGCGGCCATTCGCGTACACAGCGTCGGTGGTGCCCGTCGCGGCCGGTGGCGCGCTCGCGTTCGCCGACGGTCGCTTCGACCCCGGGCTCTTCCTGCTCGCGCTGATCAGCGGCATGCTGCTGCACTCCGGCACGAACGTCGTCAACGAGATCTACGACGTGCGGCAAGGGATCGACACGATCACCTCGCCGCGGGCCAGCCACGCCATCGTCAAAGGGCGGATCAGCGAGCGCAGCGCGTACCTGCTGGCGATCGCGAGCTTTGCTCTGGCGACCGCGTTGGGCGTGGCGCTAATCGCCGCCCGCGGTCTCCCCATCGCCCTGCTCGGGATCCTCGGCCTCGCCGCGGGCTACTTCTACACGGCGCCGCCGTTCCAGTACAAGTACCGGGCGCTCGGCGTCCCGCTCGTCTTCGTGCTGATGGGGCCGATCATGACCGTGGGCGGCTACTACGCAGCGGCCGGGACCTGGTCGCTCAACGCGCTCGTCCTCTCTGTCCCGGTCGGCTGCCTCGTCGCGGCGATCCTCCACGGCAACGAGTGGCGCGACATCAGTGAGGACACCCGGGCCGGGATCGTCACGCTGTCGTCGCGGATCGGCAAGGAGTTCGCGCACTACGCGTACCTGGGGCTGATCCTGGGCGCCTACATGACGCTCGCGCTTGCCGTCGCGCTGCGGCTGATCCCGATCGGTGCGCTGCTCGCGATCCTCTCGCTGCCGCTGCTCGCGCGGGTCCTCCGCTCGGCCGAACTGGGGGCCAGTGGGCAGGCGCGGGCGATCGCCATGATCGACCTGCAGACGGCGCGGCTGCACCTCGCGTTCGGCGCGCTGCTCGTGCTGGGCGTCGTGCTCAGCGTCTACCTGCGCTGATCGGACGGCATGCCGCCGATGGGCCGCACCGTGGGGCGCTGCGCAGCAACAGTGCGCGGCCTGTTCACCCGCCGCCGGGCGGAGCAGGCCACACGGGATCTCTCTTCGGCCGCCCGGGCGCTCGCCACCACGTGCCAGACCGGCCCGGCCGCTCGGTCCGCAGGAGGAACGACCGATCCGCCGGTGCTCGCTGCCGCGCGGACGACGCCCCCCGCCCCCATCGCGGTCAGGACGCTGCGGCCGGGCGGCGGCGCGGTGGCCTTCGGACTGGGGGCTGCGCAGGCAGCGTTCGCCGCCACGTTCCGGGGGCCACGTGATCGGTTCTGGCCGCGCATGACGACGACCGGCCTCGCGCTCGGCACGTATGCCGTACTCGCTCGGCCGGCGCTCCGACACACCCGCATCCGACCCTGGGACCTGCTGCTGGGCGCCGCGTCGGCGGCCCTCCTGTACCGCACGTTCGCGCTCGGGGATCGCTTCGCCCGTCGCTTCGTGCCCAGCGGCTCCCGCGACATCGCCGAGATCTACGCCTTGCGCGAACTGCGTCCCCGTAGCGAGATCGCGCTGCGGCTCGTCACGGTGGTCGCGCCAGCCGAGGAACTCTTCTGGCGGGGCCTCGTCCAGGAGGGGCTGATGCTCCGCTTCGGACGGTGGCGCGGTGCGGCGCTCGCGGCGGCCGCCTACGGTGGCGTGCACGGTGTCACGGGGAACGTCACGCTGGTCGGCGCGGCCAGCGTGGCCGGGGCGCACTGGTGCGTGCTCTACGCCGCCGGGGTCCCGCTCGGGGCGCTCATCGTGAGCCACCAGCTCTGGGACGTCTGGATCTTCCTGCTGCAGCCGACCGGCGCGGTGAGCACGCCGGTCTGAGCGGCACCCCTACCCCTCGGCGGCAACCGTCCGTGCCACGCGCCCTGCAAGCGTCATCGCCGTGACCATCGGGTTGACGCCCGAGGCCGATGGGAAGAGGGAGGTGTCCGCCACGTAGAGCCCGCGGACGATGCGGCCCGATGCATCGGCGCGTACGCGCCCCCACGGGTCGCAGACGCTCCTGCGCGGGTCGGATCCCGCCCGTGCGGTCCCCATCTGGTGCGCCGAAAAGAGGAAGCCGCGGTTCGGCGCGAAGTCGAACGAGGCGAGCCGCTGCAGATAGGCGTCCCACGCGCGCGGCGAGACCGTGGCCTCGCGCGCGGAGGTACCGTTCGACGCCGCGCTCTCTCCTTGCGGCCCCACCAGCGGCAACGCCGCCCCGGGCGTGCCCAGCGCCAGGACCTCGAGGGCCCCTGCCGCGCGGGCCAGGCGCGCCATCTCCACCAGCGCGCGGCGCGCGGTGCGCGCATCGTCCGCCGCCAGCCGATACTCGATCCGCACGGCACCCGAGCGTGTCAGCCGGACGCGGCCCGAGCCGGCGTCGCGGACGATCCCGATCAGCGGCGCATACGAACGGACGCGCGCCATGCGCACGGCATGGTCGGCCGCCCCGGACCAGGGAAACGCCAGCGCGATCAGCCCGGGGTGCGCGGGCGCCGACTCCACGAGGAAGCCCCCGTGCGCAGGGCCGCGGCCCTGCACATCGGCAGGACCCGGACGCACGAACTGGGTACAGCTCGCGGCCTGGAGCGTGCCGCGCCACATCTCCACTGGCCACGGCATGCGGCCGGCAACCACGGCGACGGGGTGGAGCCGCAGGTTGGATCCGACCGCCGGGTGGGCGATGCCGCTGCCCCAGAGGACGCCCGGCGTGCGCAACGCGCCCGCCGCCACGACGACCTGCCGGGCGTGCACGACGAACGGCACGCGCGACCCGTCCGCGCGCTCGACACGGCCGACCAGACCGGCCGCCCGCCCCTGCTCGACCACGACTCGCTCGACGCGGGCACCGACGAGGAAGCGCGCCCCGTGGCGCGCGGCCTTCGCCAGATGCGCGCGCGGTCCCGAGCGCTTCGCGCCCCGGCGGCAGCCGAACCCGCAGCTGCCGCAGTCGCCACAGCCCTCGGCGTCACGCAGTAGCGGCGCCGCCTCCCAGCCGAGCGCCGCCGCTCCCTCGAGGATCGCACGATCCTTCGGCGGGATCCCCGGCGGCGGCGCAAAGCCGAGCTCGGAGCGCAGCGCCGCCACGTCGGCGGCCGTTTCTGGCCCGTCGAAGCCCTCCAGCCCGTGCCCGGTTGCCCACTCGCTCCGCAGCCAGTCCGGTGGTGAGAAGCACGTCGTCCAGTTCACGACCGTACCGCCGCCGAGGGTCGCACCCGCCAGGATCGCGATGCCGAGGTCCGCCGTCGAGGTCAGACCGTGGTCCAGGTAGAGGCGGTCGAAGCCATCGAGCTCGCCCACGGGCATCTCGGCCTCCGGCACGTACTGGCCCGCCTCGATCACCAGCACGTGCCGGCCCGCCGCGGCCAGCCGCGCGGCGACGACCCCGCCGGCGGCGCCACTCCCGACCACCGCCACATCCGCGTCGAAGGCGAGCCGCTCCACCGCCCCCGCGGCCACCTCGAGCGGCCGGATCGCGGGCGGTTCGGAAGTCACGGGCTCATCGTTCGGGCGATACCCGATCCGCCCCCAGAGCGGGTTGCCACCGTCTGCGCCGGGGTCGGCGTAGGCAAGGAAGCAGGCGAGACGCTTGAGCGTCTGGAATGCCGTGCGCCGCTGCGGGAAGCGACTGGTCGCCCACCCCAAGAGGAGTGCTTCACGGCGCTCGGCCGGGAGGTCCCGGAAGCGCACCGGACCGTCACCGAGGAGCGTGTTGGCGGCGCGGCTGTCGATGGCGCGGAGGACTCGCCGCAGCGCGCGAAGGTCGGCCCGATCGGCCACCGCCGAAAGCAACGCAGCCGCCATCGTCGCGCGGCGGATGGCCGCGCCCGGGACGAAGGTCTCGCAGACGGCGGCGAGGCGCGCCAGATCGCGCGGGGACCAGTCGGGCGGCGCAACCGGCTCGCCAGCCCGGGGCGCCGACGGGCCCCTGGTGCTGGGATTCATCCCCGCTCGAAGCCCTGCGCCGGAACAGGCGGGCAGCGCAACGGTCGATCGGCGCGGTAGCCCAGGAGGTAGTCGGCCTGGATCAGCGTGTGGAGCTGACTCGTCCCTTCGTAGATCACCGCCGCCTTCGAGTTGCGCAGGTACCGCTCGACCGGGTACTCGTTGGAGTAGCCGTACGCCCCGTGAATCTGCACCGCGTCGAGCGCGCACTGCACGGCATGCTCGGTGCAGAACCATTTGGCCAGGCTCGTCTCACGCGTGCTCCGCAGTCCGCGGTTCTTGAGCACGGCTGCTTGCCAGCAGAGGAGCCGCCCTGCCTCGATCCCCTGCCCCATCTTGGCGACCATCTGCTTGACCAGCTGGTGTTCACCGATCTCGCGGCCGAACGTGCGCCGTTCGTGCGCGTATGTCACGGACGCAGCGAGACACGCCGCCGCGAGCCCGACGGCGCCGCTCGCGACCGTGTAGCGGCCCTGATCGAGCGCGCTCATCGCGATCACGAAGCCTTCGCCCTCCTCCCCGACCCGGTTCTCGACGGGCACGCGCACATCGTCGAAGAAGAGCGTGCCGGTGTTGCCGGCGCGGACCCCCATCTTGCCGTGGATGGTCCCGCTGCTGAAGCCCGGCATCCCCCGCTCCACGATGAACGCGGTGATGCCCCGGTGCCCTTTCGAGCGGTCGACGGTGGCGAAGACCAGGAAATGATCGGCGACGTCGGCGAGGCTGATCCAGATCTTGGAGCCGTTCAGGACGTACGCGTCGCCGTCGCGGCGGGCCGTGGTCTGCAGGTTGGCGGCATCGGTCCCGACTCCGGGTTCGGTCAGCCCGAACGTCGCGAGTTTCTCACCACGGGCCTGGGGCACGAGGAAGCGCCATTTCTGGTCCTCGCTCCCCCACTGCAGGAGCGTCAGCGAGTTGAGCCCGACATGGACGCTCATGACCACCCGGAACGCGGTGTCGGCCCGCTCGAGCTCCTCGCACAACAGCCCGAGACTGACGTAGTCGAGCCCCGCTCCGCCGTACGCTTCGGGGATCGGCGCGCCAAGGAAGCCGAGCTCGCCCATCTTCGCGAAGACCTCGCGGTGCACCTCGCCGCGCTCGTCCCACTCCCGGATGTAGGGCAGGATCTCCGCCGCCGCGAACTCGCGGGCGGTCTGGCGGACCAGTTCCTGTTCCGGCGTCAGGGTCAGGTCGATCACGGGCGGCGATCCTTTCGCGTGCGTGGGCGGGAGAGGGGGCATCCGGATCGGGCGCGGGTGCTCGCCATTGTATCGGGCGGGCGGAACGGCTCGGTCGGCGCGAACGACCCTGTCGGAGCGGCCCGGCCGCGCCGCTATACTCTCGGTCGAACCGTCCCTGCCTGCTCGCCGCCGTGGCGGACGGCCGCGTCAGAGGCCAACCATGCTCGAAACGCCCACCACCACCCTCGAGTTCGTGACGCTCGCGCGAGAGCACCTCTCGCCCGTCCTCGGTCTCAAGCCGGAGCGGGCGATCGCGCGGGGCGCAGGCCACCGCCTCTACAGCGTCGACGGCCACACCTACCTCGACTTCGTGTGCGGCATCGCGACGAGCATCCTCGGCCATGGGCACCCCGCGGTGAACGAGGCGATCCACCGCCAGGTCGACACGCTGATCCACATCAACGGCGTCGGGTTTGCCGAACCGACCGCCCGCCTGGCGGCCGAGCTCGCTGCGGCGATGCCGGAGCCCCTCGACACCGTCTTCTTCTCGAACGCGGGCACCGAGGTGATCGAAGGCGCCATCAAGCTCGCGCGGCGCGTGACCGGCCGACCCGGGGTCGTCTCGTTCCGCGGCGGCTTCCACGGCCGGACGATGGGCTCGGTCGCGCTGACCAGCACGAACCTGAACTACCGCGCAGGCTACGAGCCGTTGCTCCCCTCCGTCTACCACGCGCCGTTTCCCGATGCCTACCGGATGGGCGGCGCGGAAGAGGCGAGCCGCCAAGCGCTCGCGGCGCTGCGCGACCTGCTCACGACCGAGATCCCGGGTCGCTCCGTGGCGGCGCTCGTGCTCGAGGCGGAACAGGGCGAGGGCGGCTACCGACCCGCGCCCGCGAGCTTCCTGCGCGGCGTCCGCGAGATCTGCGACGAGTACGGCATCCTCTGGGTGGCCGACGAGATCCAGTGCGGCTACGGGCGTACGGGCAAGATGTGGGGCTTCGAGCACGGCGACGTCGTGCCGGACGCGGTCTGCGTCGCCAAGGGGATCGCCAACGGGCTGCCCCTCTCGGCCCTCGTGACGCGCCGCGAGCTCCAGGAGCGCTGGGGCGTGGGCGCGCACGGGACCACCTTTGGCGGCAACCCGGTGGCGTGCGCGGCAGGGCTCGCGGTGCTGCAGACGATCCGAGAGGAGGGGCTCGTGGCCAACGCAGCCGCGCGGGGCGCGGAGCTGCGGGCTGGCCTCGTGCGGTTGCAGGAGCAAGACGAGCGCATCGGCGACGTGCGCGGCTACGGGCTGATGATCGGGGTCGAGTTCGTCACGGACCGCACCTCGCGGACGCCGGACGAGGCGCGCACGAGCCGCGTCCTGGCGAAGGCGGCGGAACTGGGCCTGCTCCTGCTCAACTGTGGCACGCACCACAACGTGATCCGCTGGATCCCGCCGCTGAACGTGACGAGCGAGGAGATCGGCGAGGCGCTCGAGATCTTCGACCAGGCACTCCGCCAGGGATAGGCTCCGGAGCGGCCGCGTCGGCTGGCGGCGGCTAGCGGATCGCCGTGCCGACCAGGTGGCCGATGCCGAACGTCACCGCGGCGGCGGCCAGCCCGAAGAGCACCTGGCGCAAACCGGAGCGGAGCGCGTCCTGGCCGGTCACGATCGTGATCGCGGCCCCGACCCCGAACAGCGCAACGCCGCTTAGCACCAGCGCGGCGATGATGGCCGGCGCTCCGCTCATGACCAGGAACGGCAGCAGCGGCACGAAGGCCCCGGACCCGAACAGGAAGAACGAGGTGAATGCCGCCTCGTATGCCGAACCCCCGAGTTCCTCCGGGTCGATCCCGAGCTCCTCGCGCGAGAGCGTGTCGAGGGCCACCCGCGGGTCGCCCTGGATCATCTGCTTCGCCAGCCGCCGGGCCTGCTCCTCGGGCACGCCCTTCGACTGGTAGATCAGCGCGAGCTCGACCTCCTCTTCCTCAGGGATCGCCTCCAGTTCGTCGCGCTCGACCCGGATCTGGTGCGCGTAGAGCTCACGCGCGCTCTGCACCGAGAGCCACTCCCCGAGCCCCATCGAGAAAGCGCCTGCCAGCAGGCCGGCGAGCCCCGCGATCACCACGGCGCCGTTGCTGATGGCCGCCCCGGCGACGCCCATGATCAGGCTCGTGTTCGAGAGCACCCCGTCGCTCGCTCCGAGCACCGCCGCCCGGAGCGCGTTCCCACCGGTGGAGCGGTGCCGTCCCTCGATGCGGGCAAGCTCGCCGCCCGCCAGTCCGCCGGCGCCGGCCAGTTCTCGGAAGAGCCGCGCATGCGACCGTTCGTCCTGCGGCAGGCTCGTCCCCGTCGCCTCGGGCTGCGTGTCGTACATGCCCTGTGAACGCGCTTCCTCGGCCGCGACGGTCGGTGCGACGAGCGCGGCCCCGAAGCGCCGGGCCAGCCAGGCCAGGACGCGCGCCCGCCAGGAGGGTCCCATGCGCGAGGTGTCGACGCCGGCATCCCGGAGGCGCTGCGCCCAGAGCGCACCGTGGCGTTGCTCGGTCTCGGCGAGCCGCCGGTAGAGCTCCTTGAGCGGCGGTGCCTCTTCGCCGTCGGCCATGGCGAGGTAGATCGTCGCGCCGTCGATCTCGCCCTGCAGGTTTTCTCGATACCGTTTGATGTCGTCGGAGGTGGCAGTAGCCATGCCATCAAGTCTAGGGGGTGCGCGCGACCCGAGTGCCCGCCGCAGGCTCTGGCGGCCTGCCGAGCGAACTGGCGGCCTGCCGAGCGCTACGAAGCGGCGGCGCCCTTCACCTCGTGATCTGCGAAGTACCCGCGCCAGGGTCCGCTGCCGGCGATGAAGGGCTGCATGAGGGCGCGCTCGGCCTGCACCGTGTGCATCAAGTCGTGCCCAGCCCACTCGTGGAGCATCCCGCCGAGCGTCACCGGTCCCAGCTCCGCGTGGCGGGCGGTGCGGACGAGGTCGCCCGGCTGGAGGCGGGCGAGCGCCTGAAGGCTACGCGCGCGCAGCCGCTCGAGCTCGGCGACCAGCTCGGCCGGATCGTCCGGCCCGGACGTCGTGCCCGCGGCGTCCGGATCGTAGGCCGCGAAGTCGCGCCCCTCGAGGAACGCCGCCAGCCGGAGGGGGAAGACCTCCCGTTCGGTGGCGACCAAGTGGCGCAGGCAGTCGAGCGCGGACCACTCGCCCGGCGCGGGCGCGCGGGCCAGGAGGTCTCCCTGCACGGTCTGTGCGAGCGCACGCCACCGCTCCGGCGTGGTCGACAGGACCGCCAGCACGTGTTCCACCAGATCGTCCATCGCCCGCTCCTCCTGAGCGTCGCGTCAGGCGGCGCCCTGCACGCGCCGAGCGCCGCCAGCGCCGCCTCCGCGCGCGGAGGCGGACGAGACCCGCTGGCGCTCCAGGCCAGGAGGGTAGCAGGTGTACGGCGGTTCGCCCGGATCGTCTGCTGGAGAACGTGCCGTCGGCGGCCGCGACATCGTCCCGGACCTGCCCACGGAGCCGGGCGCGGGATCACGGCCGTTCTCCGACGCGGCGGGAGTGCGCAGCGCAGCGCGGCCCGTCGCACGTATGCTCGGCGCTGTGAACCGCACCCCATCCGGGCGTCGCCTGCGCAACGCCGATGCCGCCGCGCTCCTCGAAACGCTCTTCGTCACGGCCGTTGTCTCGTTCCTGGGCATCCGCGCCTTCCTCGCCCTGACCGGCTATCCGCGGATCGGCGGGGGCGGCCTCCACATCGCCCATATGCTCTGGGGCGGGCTGCTGATGCTGCTCGCGCTGGGGCTGCTACTGCTCTTCCTCGACCGCTCCCTGCAGTGGCTGGCGGCGGCGGTCGCGGGGCTTGGCTTCGGCACCTTCATCGACGAGATCGGCAAGTTCCTCACGGCCGACAACAACTACTTCTTCCGCCCCGCCGTCGCGCTGATCTACGTCATCTTCGTGACGCTCTTCCTGGTCGGCCACGCCGCGGTCGGCCGCCGCAGCCTGAGTCCGCGCGAGGCGCTCGCCAACGCGCTGGATCTCCTCCAGGCGCACCTCGACCGGCCGATCGCCCCCGACGACCGGGCCCGTATCCGAGCGCTCCTCCGCCACGCGCCGCCCGACAACGCCCTCGTGCCCGAGCTGCGCCGCTACCTCGACGGCCTACCCCAGGCGGTCGTCCGCGATCGATGGCTCAAGGCGCTCCCGTCGCGGCTGGCACGGCGCTACGAGCGGCTCGCGGCCAACGCATGGTTCGACGCGGCCCTGGTAGCCGCCGTGGTCGCGTACACCGGCGCAGCCGTCGGCGGGGTGCTCGTGCTGGCCCTCGCCACATGGTCCACGAGTGGCACGGACGCCTGGACCGTTTCGCACGTCGGAGCGGCGTTGGCCACCCTGACCGGTGCCGCGCTCGTGCTGCGCGGCGTGGTCAGCCTCCCGCACGACCGGCCGGCCGCCTACCGCTGGCTGATCCGCGGTCTGCTGGTCTGGATCCTGGTGGCCCAGGTGTTCGTCTTCTACACCTCACAGCTCGCCGGATTGGGCGGACTGGCGATCGACCTCGTGGCATACGGCAGCCTGCGCCTCGCACTGGCGCGGGAGGCGCTGGCGCGAGACGATTCGGAAGGAGCGTGAGCCATGGGCGCGGAGTTGACGGCCCGACGGATCATCGAGATGCTCGGGCTGCGGCCGCTCGTCCCGGAGGGCGGGCAGGTGGCGGAGACCTGGCGCGACGAACGATCGAGCGCCATCTACTACCTGATGGAACGGCCCGATTTCTCCGGGCTGCACAGGCTCGATCGCGTCGAGATCTGGGCGCACCACCTCGGAGCCCCCGTGGCCATGCTCCTCATCGCCGAGTCCGGGGTCGTGACCGAGCCCGTCCTGGGCCCGGACCTCGGAGCCGGCCAGCGCCCCCAGGTCGTTGTCCCCGCGCGGACCTGGCAGGCGGCCGAACCGCTCGGGCCCTGGAGCCTCGTCTCGACGTTCGTGGCGCCGCCGTACGCTGACGACGCCGTGACCTTCGCGCGGTGGTCGGAGCTGGCCGGGAGGTACCCTGCACACGACGACCAGATCCGGCGTCTCTGTCGTTTCTGACCCCGGGCCCGCGCCGACGACGAAGCGATCCAAGCCCGGCCAGAGCGGAAGGAGGAGCGCGATGGACCCGCACGAGCTGCCGCCCGAGCCGCACCCGGTCGCGCGCCTTCTCGACCTGACCGGCACGGTCGCGTTCGTCACGGGATCGGGCCGAGGAATCGGGGCCGCCATCGCTGTGCGCCTCGCCGACGCCGGCGCCGCCGTCGTCGTCGCGGCCCGCACCGCCGACGAAGCGCCCGGGAGCACCGTGGCCCGCATCCGCAGCCGTGGCGGCACGGCGCGGGCGATCGCCGTCGACGTCACCGACGAGACGCAGGTCGGGGCTGCGATCGAGGCGGCCGTTGGGTCGTTCGGCCGGCTCGACACCCTGGTGAACTGTGCGGGCATCCAGCCGGTCACGCCGCTGGCCGAGCAGTCGGCTGAGGCGTGGGATGCCGTGATCGCAACCAACCTGCGGAGCGTCTTCCTGTGCACGCGCGCAGCCGCGCGCATCTTCGTGGCACAGGGCACTGGTGGGGCGATCGTCAACGTGGCGTCGATCGAGGGGCTCCAGCCCACCGGCGGCCACAGCCACTACGCGGTGAGCAAAGCTGGGATGCTCATGCACACGCGGGCGGCTGCACTCGAACTCGGGAGGCACGGGATCCGGGTGAACGCGGTCTCGCCCGGCCTGATCTGGCGCTCTGACCTGGAGCAGACCTGGCCCGACGGTGTGCGCCGGTGGCTGGCGCACGTCCCCCTCGGACGCCTTGGCGAGCCGGACGACGTAGCCGACGCGGTGCTCTACCTCGTCTCGCCGATGGCCCGTTTCGTCTCCGGCGCCAACCTCGTGGTCGACGGCGGTGTGCTGGCACACCCAACCTGGTAGCGGGGCGCCTGCGGCACGCGGCCACCGAGATCGGTGCGCGGCGCCCAGACCGGCCGGCGCAGCGCCATTCCCGGCGGTTCGCCCGCCGTCGGTGGGGATGTCAGCTCCAACCCAGCGCGGCCTTCCCCGCCGGGCTCATCTGCTCGAAACTCCAGGGCGGATCGAGTTCCAGCTCCACGTCCACCTCGTCGACACCGGGCACGTCTCGGAGCGCCTCGCGCAGGTCGGCTTCGATGGACGGGCCGGAGGGGCAACCGGGCGCGGTCAGGGTCAGGCGCACGCGGACCCGCGAGCCCTCCAGGTCGGTCCCGCGCACCAACCCCAGATCGACGATGTTGACGGGGATCTCCGGGTCGTAGACGCTGCGGAGCGCGCGTTCCACGAGGAAGCGCCGCGGATCGGGCCGGGTCTCGGAGACCGCGCCGGCCGCCAGCAGGCGCTGCAGAAAGACGTCGAGGTCGAGGCCACGCAGGCGGCAGGCCCCTTCCAGCGTGATCGTCGGAGCGAGGCTGGCCCGCACCGCCGGCTCGGCGAGCGGTGCGAAGCCGGCCGCGATGAAGATCGGCAGCAGGTCGGGCCGCGCGTCGAGCAATGCACCGACGTTGGTTGTCGCGGTGATCTCGAGCGGCGTGCGGTGCTCCGCCGGCGAGACCACGGGGGCCGGCGAGCGCGGCGCGGCGGCAGACGTCGGCGCATCCGCCGGCCCGCCCGACGCCGCCGGAGACACGCGCTGCGCAGACGGCAATACCGTGTCGCCGCAGCGGCACAGGAACGTGCCCCCGAGCGAGCCGGCCGCGGCGCCGATCCCGACGAACGCCAAGGCACCCGAGATCGCCAGCGGCGCATCACTCGCACCGGCATAGCCGACCAGGAACTCCGGCGCCACGCGCAGTAGCGCACCCGCGTTCAGGGCGACGAAGCCGAGCCACAACAAGGGCGTCCAGCGCAGCGCGCGGCCGCTGAAGACCGGCACGATCCGTGAGGCCATCCCCAGCATCAGCTGCGCCACGAACCCGAGCGCGACGGCATGCCGCAGCGCCTGGACTTGCGAGAAGCCCGCCGGCCGCCCCGTGAGCGTGGCGCCGGCCTCCAAGACCACCGTCAGGCCGAGCGCGATCGCCAGCCAGCCGAACCCGGTGCGCACGAACGTCTCGTACTGCCGGGGCAGCGCGAGGCCGACGTCGCGCTCCGCCACGCGCCCGTACAGGCCGATGGCGCCGACGAAGAGGAGCAGGGCCATCAGCTCGAGGGCGGCGCCGAGCAGCACCCCGGCCTCGGTCAGTGAACGGAGGGTGCCGGTCGCGGGCACGCCCTGCACGGCCGCCACCAGCTGCACGGCCACCGTCACGACCACGCCCGCCTGCCAGAGCACGAGCGCCCGCGCAGTCTGCGCGTAGCGAGGCTGCCGAAGACCCATGAAGACCGGCAGCGTGCGCAGCGCGACGCCGAAGACGAAGCCACCCACAAACCCGTACAACACCGCGTGGAGGAACGGATCGATGAGCGCGGGCGGCGTCCACGCGGCACCGGTCAGCGCCAGGCGTGCCGCGAGCGCGACGTCGAGGGCCCCCGTCACGCCGAGCCAGCCCAACCCCCAGACGACCCACGGCTCCCATGCCTCGCGGCTGCGCCCGCGCCCACGTGACGCGCGCAGCTCGAGAGGATCGGCGAGTGCCAGGATCAGACAGGCGGTCCCGCCCACCTCGAGCGCCGCCGAGCCGAGGAGGAGCACCGGCAGATCGGCCAGCTGCGCGGTTGCCCGGGCCAGCACTCCCAGCGCGAAGAGCGGCAGCACCGCGAGCGCGGCGCGCCGTCGGTGGAGCGGCCGGCCACGAAAACGCGGCACCACGTGGAACGCCACGCCGGCGAGGAAGAGCGCCACGAAGCCGTACACCTGCACGTGGCCGTGCGCCTCGATCAGCGCGTTCCAGTCGACCGGCAGGGCCAGCCCGAGCGTGATCTGCCACAACGCCGCGAGCCCCAGCAACAGTCCGATCGCGAGCGCCAGAGTCAGACTGGTGGCCAGAAAGAACGGGTACAGGTCCCGCCCGTGGTCCATCGCGGGGCGGGCGGGCTGGCCGCGCTCCTCCGACCGCCCGCCCACGAACCGGTTGAGCTCGCGCACCAGCGCATCCGGGTCCACACGGTGAATCCGGGCGAAGAAGCCGACCGGCTCGAGCGGGCCGTTCGGCCCACCGCAGCCGACCAGGCCGTGCCGCTCGAAGATCGGCTCCGCGTCGGGATACGCCAGCAGGATGTCGCGCACGGTGGTGCGCTCGCTGATCGGCTCCGGCATGGCGCGCCTCAGCGCTGAGGTCGGAACGTCACCGCGAAGTCGCCGTCAGGACGTCGCGCCGTCGCGTGCCCGAACCCGCGCGCCTCCATCACCGCGTAGAGGGGCAGCGGTTGGAAGCCGACCACGATCGTCAGTGTCTGGCCCGGGCGGAGCGCGGCGAACGCCTCCAAGATCCGACCGAACGGCTCACCCCCGGCGGCCAGCACGGGCCGCACGTCGAGGACGACGTCCGACTCGACCTCGACCATCAGCAGCACCCATCTCCGTCGAGGCGGCTGATCCGGATCACCCATTCGTCGGGGCCCTGCTGCTCGGGCTCCCATGCGAAACGCCCCGCTCGTTCGGCCTGCACCATGTAGAAGAGCGGCTTGGGCTCATGGTCGACGCGCAGGCGGACCGCCTCGCCAGGGTGCAGCTCGTCGAGCACCGCGAAGATCGTCTGATGGCGGACGCTGTGGTCGATCTCCCAGGCGCGGATTTCGCGTGTCACGGGGGCGGCGCTGGGCAGGGCGGAGGGGGCGGGCTGCGCGCCGGGCTCAATCTCGGCAGTCATCGGGTGGGGGCTCCTTCCAGAACGATCTCGTAGGGGAGCTCGATGGCGAGCTCGGGACAGGCGTCCTCGCACGCGCCGCAGTAGGTGCACGTTGCGCCGTCGATCGAGACGGCCGCAGGCGTCGTCCGGCCGGGCTCGACCCACAACTCGATGGCACCGCTGGGGCACGCCGTGAGACAGCACCCACACAGCGTGCAGCGGGCCACGTCGAAGAGCGGCACCGGCGATCGGGAAGTCGGCGCCCCGCCTGCCTCGTGTGCTGCGGCGATCGGGGACATGCGGCAAGGGTGCGAGGTCGAACGCGTCGACGCTGTGACTTCGGTCGTCGATGATCGGAGACGCGATCAGCCGCGGTCGGCCAACCTCGCCCGGTCGAGCAAGACGATGCGGCCGCGCTCCATGCGCAGGAGGCCGTCGCGCTGCAGCTCGCGCAGCGCCCGCGCGACCACCTCCCGACTGGTACCCGCCATCTCCGCGATCTCGCGCTGCGTGAGCGAGCGCCCGCCGGCCCCGGCACCCACGCCTGGGTGCGGCTCGACCGCCTGGAGCAGCACGCGGGCCACCCGGCTGGTCACCTGACGGAAGCGCAGATCCTCGACGAGCGCCACGACGTGCCGCAGCCGTGCGGCGAAGGCGCTCGCCGCCTCGCTCGCCAGGGCCGGCAACGCACGCAGGATCTCGTCGCGTCGCTCGAACGGCAGCAGCGCAACCGTGCCCGATTCGAGCACCTGGGCCGTGGCGGGCTCGGGTCCGCCGTCGAAGAACGGCACCTCGTTGAACGAATCGCCGGGTTGCGCCACCCGCAGGGTCTGTTCACGCCCGTCGGCGTCGCTCGTGTAGATGCGCACCGCACCGGCCTCGACGTACCAGATGCCGCTCGGCGGATCGCCCTGCCAGAAGAGCACCGTGCCCCGTTCCACGGCACGCCGACGCAGGTAGCGCTCCAGGAGGACCCGCTCCTCCGGCGCGAGGCCGTCCCCGAACGCCGGGTGCGACGTGCCGCGCGCGACTCGGTCCGCCGGCGGAGGCCATACATCGCCCACCGGGCAGGGCACGCCGCTCGCGGCTGCGTGGGCGCGGACGACGTAGCGGCGGCGACGGCGGTCGGACGGGTCGTCCACGATCCCCGCGAGGCCCCCCTTCAGGAGCCGTGCCAGGTGATACGAGACGAGCGAGCGCCCCAGGCCGAGCTCGGCCGCCAGCGCACCGGCGGTGCGGCCCTCGGCGCCCGCTCCGGCGAGGGCGGCGAGGACACGCCGGCGCGTGGGGTCGGCGAAGAGGCTATACCGGTCAATCTGCATTGACGCAGCGATGGTACAGGAGGCGGCACGGGGCCGC
>JAKAMV010000136.1 GCA_021812735.1 Chloroflexota bacterium
CCAGGTCATGCTAGCGTACGCCGGCTCCACGATCGCCCGCAGGAGGACGCCGGTGACGAAGGTCCGCGCCATGGTCCGCGCGGTACGGACCCGTATCGCCCGGGAACGCCGCACCGACGGCATCCGCCGGGCCGTGCTCGAGGACCGGCGGCGGGTCCTGGCGCGGCGCCGCGCTTTCGGTTCCGCGGACCTGGAGGCGCTGGACGGCATTCTGCGCCGGGCCGAGGCTGTGATCCCGGTGCGCGAGCTGGTCGCGCTGTCACCCGAGCGGCGTTCGCCGCGGCTCGTGGTGCTCCGCCACGATACCGACAACGACATCGAGAACGCCGTCCGCTTCGCCGAGTGGGAGGCCGAACGCGGGTACCGGGCCAGCTACTACGTGCTGCACACCGACTGGTACTACCGCGACGGCTTCGCCGGTCCGCCGACGCGCTACGTCCTCCGCGCGCTCGAGCGGATCCAGCGACTCGGCCACGAGATCGGCCTGCACAACAACGCGCTCACGGTTGCCCTGCGGACGGGGCGTGATCCTGCCGACGTGTTGGCGACGGAGCTCGCGTACCTGCGCCGGCACGGCTTCGAGGTGGTGGGGACCGCGGCCCACGGGGACGCCCTCTGCCGCGCCTGCGGCTACAACAATGGTGAAGTCTTCGTGGAGACGCCGCGCCCCGAGCACGGCCCCGCGAGACGCACCATCGTCTGCCGCGATCCGGGCTCCGGACGGGACCTCCGCGTCGAGCTGGCCCCGGTCCCCATGGCCTCGCTGGGGCTGACGTACGAAGCCAACTTCATCGAGAACCGCTACTACTTGACCGACTCGCATGGGCGCTGGAACCGGCCGCTCGAGGTGGCCGCCGCCGAGTTCGAACGGCGCGATGCCTTCCTCAAGTTCCTCATTCACCCGTCGTGGTGGGCGTTCCAGGGCGAGCCGCTGCTGGCACGCCAGGAGTCCGTGCCGGCCTCGGAGGGCCAGCCGGTCTCCTGAGCATCGGCCGAAGGCGCCCGGGCGAGGGCTGGCCGCGGCGAGCCCACGTCGTCCGGGCTACATCGGCGCTGGCATTCGTTGGACGCCGATCACGCGGGCATGCTACCGTTCGGCCTGCCAATGACGACTCGTGTCCGGGCGGTCACCGTTGCCCGCCCTGTTCCCGCTGCGCGACGGCTCGGCTTCGTCGGCCTGATCATCCAGGGGGTCCTCGATCTCAAGACTCGGGGCCGCCTGATCCAGCATCTGGTCAGCACGGACCTCAAGCGCACACACGCGGACACCGTGATCGGTCAGCTCTGGTGGCTCATCGACCCGTTCTTCCAGATGGCCATCTACTCGATCCTGGTCACCGTGATCTTTCACAAGAAGATCGAGGATGCGCCGCTCTTCCTGTTCGCGGCGATCTTGCCGTGGAAGTGGTTCCAGTCGACGGTCAGCGAGGCGACGACCTCGGTGACCGGGCGAGGCAATCTGATCCGCCAGCTTCAGTTCCCCAAGATCGTCCTGCCGGCCGCCGCCACGCTGGCCGGCTCGGTCAGCTTCTTCTTCGGGCTCTTTTCGCTCGCGCTCCTGTACGTCTTCTACCCGCACCACTTGAGCCACTGGCTGCTGACGATCCCCATCATCGCCGCCGTACAGTTCGTCTTCACGCTGGCGCTCTCGATCCTGTTCTCGGCGGTCAACACCTTCTACCGCGACGTGCAGAACCTCCTGCGCCACGTCATGCGGATCTGGTTCTACATGTCGCCGGCGCTCTACTCGCTTGCCGACCTCCAGGGCAGCGGGTTCCGCTATGTCCTCGCGTTCAATCCCTTCACCTACATCCTGGAGTCCTACCGGAACGTGGCCTATTACCACGCCGCGCCCGAGTGGGGCGCCCTCGCCGGTGTCCTCGCCCTCTCGCTCGTACTGCTCGCTTTCTCGATCTGGGTCTTCAAGCGGGTTGAGACGGGCTTCGCGAAGATCCTGTAATGCCCGATTCCGCGTACGCCGTCGACGTCCAGGATCTGGGAATTCGCTACAACCTCCGCCTGACGAGGCGCACCACGCTGAAGGGCTCGCTGGCCGAGTTGGTCGGCCGCAAGCAGCAGGTGGAGAGTCATTTCTGGGCCTTGCGGCACATCAACTTCAAGATCGGCCACGGGGAATCGCTGGGGATCGTGGGGCCGAACGGCGCCGGCAAGAGCACGCTCCTGCTGGCCCTGGCCGGCATCCTGGCCCCCAACGAGGGCTCCATCACCCTGAACGGTCGGGTGTCGACGCTGCTGACGCTGGGCGCGGGGTTCGAGATGGAGGTCTCCGGCCGGGACAACATCGGGCTGATCGGTGCCTTCATGGGAATCCGGCACAAGACGATGCAACAGCTGACGCCGTCGATCATCGAGTTCGCCGACATCGGGCCGTTCATCGACGCCCCGGTGCGGACCTACTCGACCGGCATGCGCGCCCGGTTGGGGTTCGCCATCGCCACTGCGGTCGCGCCGGACATCCTGCTGCTCGACGAGGTGCTCGGCACGGGCGACGAAGAGTTCCGCGGGCGCAGCCAGCAGCGGATCCGCGACCTGGTGGCGAGGGCGAAGGCGATCGTGCTCGTGTCGCACGATCTCACCTACATCACCGAGTTCTGCGACCGTGCCATCCTGATGGACATGGGGCAGATCCTCTACGAGGGCTCCCCCGCGGAGACGGTCGAGTTCTACAAGGAGCGGGTCCGGCAGCGCAAGCGGATGCTCGAGGAGGAGGCGCATCGCTTCACGATGCCGCTGCCCAAGCCGGTCACGCTGGACCGGCAGGCGTCGTAGCGAGGGCCCCGACCGGCCGGTCGACCGGACGGCCGGCGATCCGGCCATCGGTTCGGCCACGCCGGCGGCTTCCCGTGGACCCGGCTCGCCACCCCCGTGCGCGGTAGGATCGCGACCGTGACCGCCGCCCGCAGCACGCCCCGCGTCCTGATCGTCACGCACTCCTACTACGAGGAGGACCCGCGGGTGCGGCGCCAGGCGGAGGCGCTGGTCGCCGCAGGGCTGCAGGTTGACGTGCTGGGCCTGCGGCAGCCCGGGGCGGCAGTCCAGGAGCGGATCGCTGGCGTCGAGGTCTACCGCCTGCCGGTGCACCGCCACCAGGGCGCCGGGATCGGCACGTACCTCGCCGAATACGCCGCCTTCTTTGCGCGGGCCGCGGTCGCCGCGGTCCGGCTGCACGCCCATCGACGGTACGCGCTGGTCCAGGTGGCGACCCTGCCGGACCCGCTCGTCTTCGCCCTGGCGCCGCTCAGACTGGACGGCCTGCCGCTCCTGCTCGACCTGCACGAGGCGATGCCCGAGTTCTTCCGCAGCCGCTTCCCGGCCGCCGCGCACGGGCCCGTGCGGCTCGGGCTACTGGCCGCGGAACGTGCCTCGATCGCGTTCGCCACGCATCTCCTGACGGTGAACGACGCGCTCGGCGAGCGCCTGGTCGGGCTCGGGGCGGCGCGGTCGCGGATCACCGTGATCCTGAACAGCCCCCGCAGCGACCGCTTCGACCCGGCGGCCCACCCCGCACGCCCCTTCATGACCGACGGCTCCCTGCGCCTCGTCTACGCGGGGGCGCTGACGCCGCTCTACCAGCTCGACGTTGCGATCCGGGCGCTGGCACGGCTCGTGCACGGAGACGATGGCGCGCCGCTCGACGTCGTACTCGATCTGTACGGGCGCGGCGACGCCGAGCCGCTGCTGCGACAGCTCGCAGACGCGCACGGCGTCGGCGAGAGGGTCAGGTTCCACGGGCGGATCCCCGTGGAGGATGTGGCAGCGAGGATCGCCGAGGCGGATGTGGGACTGGCACCCACGCGCCGCGATCCGTTCACGGACCTCAGCCTCTCGACCAAGATCTTCGAGTACGCCGCGATGGGCAAGCCCGTCGTCGCGTCGCGGCTCCCGACCGTCGAGCGGTACTTCGGGCCGGACGCGCTCTGTTACTTCGAGCCGGGCGACCCCATCTCACTCGCCCGGACCCTGCGACGGCTCGTCGACGAGCCGGAACGGCGCGCCGCCGCGGTGATTGCGGCGGGCCGGCGGGTCCGCGAGCTCTCGTGGGAGCGCGAAGCGGCGCGGTACGTGGCGCTCGTCCGGGAGCTGGCGCAGGCTTGATCGGGGCCGTGCATCACGTGACGGTACCGGCCGCCCAGCGGTCCGCCAACCAGCGGATGCCGCCCGGGGCGAGCCGTGCCACGCCGGAATCGATCGCGGGCCCGGCGGCCAGCACGTCGTACCCGTCGATGCAGAGCAGGTCGGGGATGCCCGTCGCGGCCCGCGCCTCTTCCGCCACACGCAGCCGAGCGGTTTCGAGCCGGTAGCGGGGGCGGTTGGCGTGGACGGCCGCGATGCGGTCCGAGGCGCCGGGGTCGCGGGCGAAACGGATGGCGCGGCCGAGCAGCCCCTTTGGCGGTTGCGCCGGCCGTGCCGCCCGCAGCGCCGCCTGGTATCCGGCGTCGAGGTCGGCGGCGACCACACGGCCGATCCCGTCGGGCAGCGGCTGGTTGCCGGGATCTTCGGCCGTCACGACCGTCAGCCGCGCACGCAGCGCGGACGGCAGAGTCCCCAGGAGCCGCTCGGCCTGGACGCGGTTGAACGCGACGATGATCGGCAGCGCAGATGGCGCCTGGGGCGCCACGGTCGGCGCGGGCGCGGCGGCGGCAGGGCGCGGCCCCGCGGGCGCGACCCCGGCGTCTTGCGTCGCAGGCTCGCCGGCCGCTCGGCCCGCTGCCGAGTCGGCCACGGCGTGGTAGATGCCGAGCAAACGCTGGGCGACGGCCACGGCCCCGAACCGTTCAGTGACCGCCGCCCGCAACCGCGCCGGGTCGAAGCCCTCGCGCCGCGCCAGCGTCTCCAGGATCGCGCCGGCCAGGGCTCGAGCGTCGTCGACCGGCACGAGCGCTCCCAGTGCCGACGGGTCGGAGCCCAAGATCGCTGCGACCCCGCCCGAGCGGGTCGCGACCACCGGCAGCCCGGAGGCCAGCGCCTCGACCGCCACGACGCCGAACGTCTCGTAGCGGCTCGGATGCACGAAGAGGTCCGCTCGCGCCATCGCCTCGGCCACGCCTGCCCGGTCGGCGGGCGGATCGAACGCCACCGCCTCGGCCACGCCCAGGTCGGCCGCCCGCGCGCGCCAGGCGGCCTCCTCCTCGGGGGTGGGGGAGCGGCCAATAAGGCGCAAGGTCAGGTCGGGACGCCTCGTCTGCGCCAGAGCGAAGGCCTCCAGGAGCGTGGCGATCCCCTTGTCCGCCTTGCGAGCGCCGACGAAGAGTAGCTCGCCGCGCCGGCGCTCGGCGGTGGGCGGCGCTCGGAACAACTCGACCGGAACCGCGTTCGGCACGACCTCCAGACGTTCGGTGAGGACGTCTGTGAGGTCCGGGAGGGCGGCGCGCAGCTCCGCGGCGAGAGCTTCCGAGACCACGATGAGCCGCGCGGCGCCCCGGACCACGGACGCGTAGCGGTGGCGCACCTCGGGATCGGCGAGCAGCTCGCGGGTGAGCGACGAGTGTTCCGTGACGATGTAGGGGATGCCGAACCGGCGGGCAGCCGCGGCGGCGAGTTCGCCGTCCGGGAAGCCGGTGTGCGCATGCAGCAGGTCGAACGGCGGCGTCGGAGCCGCCGACTGCCCCGTCGCGGGCGACGCGGCCCGTTCCAGGAGCCCCTCGACGAACGGCAGAAACGCCGCCAGATGTTCGTCGCCCTCCCGTGCCGGCGGATCCTCGGGGCCGGATGCGACGGGGAGGCGCGCGACCGGCACGTTCGCCAGGTGTCGCCATGTTCCGACCGCCGCGGGCCAACCTCCCGGGGTCGCCGCGTCGAGGCGTTCCCGCAGCGCCGTGCGGAACCGCAGATGGATCGTGTTGCGCTCGGGCTCGCGCCGTTCCGGCACGCGGTTCAGCCGCACGAACTCGAACGAGGTCACCGCCGGCTCCACCTGCCCGCTCGCCACGAGGGCGTCGATCTGATCGGCGACGAAGGACCCGCGCACGGCATCGTCCACGGCGGGGTACCAGCGCGCGACGATGAGCACGCGGAGGGGCGGCATGGCGGGGAGTGTACGGCGGACGCGCCCCCCTCCGCCCTCCGCGCCGCTCGGCCCGTGCGTGCCCCACCGCCCGGGCGTGCCCGCCCCCGGCCGACCGCAGTGGCAGAGCCGCTCGCGGGGCGGCTCCCTCGTTCGCGTCGCTGCGCCACTACACTGCCGCCGTGACTGCCCGACGCCGGGCCATCGTGCTGGTGCACAACCCGGTGGCCCCCTACTCCCGTGCGCTCCGCGTCGCCCGCTCGCTCGAGGCCGAGGGCTGGGAGGTCCTGATCGCCGGGACGACGCGCCCCGATCTTCCGGACGAGGCGCTCGACGGGACGATCCGCATCATCCGGGCCCACCCGGCCGGCCCGCTGGCCCGTTTCGTCGAGCCTGCCCGCGGTCGCCCGGCCACCCTGGTCGCAGCCTCCGACGCCGCGATCGGCGCCGCTGGGCGTCTGCTCTCACGGATTCCGGGCCTGGGCCCGCTCCGCGCGGCCCGCACCCCGACGCCGCGTCGCGTGCTGGGCGTCCTGTGTTGGCCGCTCCCCGCGCGGGCGTGGGCCTCAGGACTCCGTCGCGTGCTGCCGCCTGCGGACCTGTACCACGCCTGCGGGATCGCGGCGCTGGTGGCCGCGGAAGCGCTCGCCCGCGACGCGCAGGGGCACCGGTCGCAGCGGGAGGCGCTGCGCGGGAGGCACGGGCTGCGCGGGCGCGCGGCCCCAGAGCGTCGCGCCGGGCGCGTCGTCTACGACGTCATCGACCTGTTCCTCGAGGGGAACGCCTACGCGACCATGCCCCGTGCGGTGAAGCGTCTCTACGGGCGCCGCGAGCTGGGGCTGGTGCGCGCCGCAGACGGGATCGTGACCGTGAACGAGGCCCTGGCGGGCGAGCTGCGCCGCCGCTGGGCGCTCGCCGAGGAACCCGCTGTCGTCCGCAACTGCCCGCCCTGGGAGCCGCCGCCCGCGACCCCGCCAGACGTGCTGCACCGCGCCGCCGGGCTGCCCGCCACGACCCGCATCGTCCTCTTCCTGGGGATCCTGGGTGCCGACCGCGGGCTCCTCGAGTCGGGCGAGGCTGTCCGGCGCATCCCCGACGCCGCCTTCGTTGCGCTCGGTTTCGGGCCCTGGTACGAGCGGCTCCGGGCGCGCGACGCGGATCCGCGCTTCGTGGGCCGCCACGTCACGCTGCCAGCGGTGCACCCCGACGAGGTCCCCCGTTGGGCCGCGGGCGCGGACGCGGTGCTGATCGCGGTGCCCGGCGATTCGCTCAACCAGCGTCTCTCGACGCCCAACAAGTTCTGGGAGGGGTTGGCGGCCGGCGTGCCGCTGGTGGTGGGTCGGGACCTGCTCGTGATGCGCCGGATCGTCGAGGTGCACGATCTCGGTGCGGTCGCCGATCCGGCCGATCCGGACGACCTGGCGCGTGCACTGCGGGAGGTGCTCGACGCGCCTCCGGATCTGCGCGCGGCCCGTCGGGAGCGCGCTCTCGCGCTGCATCGGGACCGTTACCGGTGGGAGATCCAGGTGCGGCCGCTGCTCGCACTGGCGGACCGGCTGGTGCCGGAGCCCCGACGCGATGCGCTAGACTACGGCGTCCGACCGCCGGCGGGGCCATCCTGACGGCTCCGGAGGAGGCGGCGCGCTCGCCAGCCGGGCTGGACCAGGGAGCATTCCTCTCGACATGACCTTTAGGGCTCAGCCCGTCTCGCGGCGCAACCGCCGTCCCCCGCGCCACGACGATCAGCGGCAGCAGCGGCTCGTCACGCTCGGCTTCATCGCCGTCATCGCCGTCGCGGTGCTGATGGTGGGCGGCGTCCTCGCCGCGAGCTACTACGCAGATCACCTGGCGGCCGTGGCCACCGTGGATGGGACCGCCATCTCCCGGGACCAGTGGAACGCGCAGCAGAAGGTCGACGCGTACCGCTACACGCTCCTGGAGCAGCGGATCAACAGCGCTCTGTCCGCCGGCCAGCTGGACCAGGCCACGGCGCAGCAGGAACTGCAGTACGTGCAACAGGAGATCAACGCGATCCCCTCCAACGCGCTGGAGGAGCTGATCGATCGAGTGCTGCAGGAGAAGCTGGCGGCGCAGCTGGGGATCACGGTCAGCCACGCCGAAGTCGACGCGCAGCTGGCCAAAGCCGCCACGACGCCCGAGCAGCGCAAGGTGCTGGCGATCTTCGTGACTCCCGGGCAGAGCCCCGCGGCCAGCGCCGCCCCGAGCCCGACACCGAGCGGCAGCGGGAGCCCGGCCGCGACCGCCTCGCCGTCGCCCACCCACTCGCCCGCGGCCACCCGCCGGCCGACGGCGACCGCCTCACCCACGACGACACACCGGCCCGCCGGGACGCCGAAGCCCACGCCGAGCAGCTCCCCGAGCGGGACACCCACCCCCAGCCCGTCGCCGGCCGCGGCAGCGCCTTCTCCCGGGGCCAGCCCCGCTTCTCCCGGGGCCAGCCCCGCCGGGCCGAGCGAGGCGCAGCGGGCCGCCGCCAGGACCGCTGCCGAGGAGGCGCTCGCGGCACTGCAGGCAGGGCGGCCTTTTGACCAGGTCGCGAGGCAGTACTCGACCGACGCCAGCGCCATCGACGGCGGCAACTATGGCTACATCACCGCCAGCGACACGGTGGACCCCGCCTGGGTCAAGGCCGTCTTCGCGCTGCCGCTCGACGGCACCACCGACGTGATCGAAGGCGCCGACGGCACGTATCGCATCGGGCGGGTCGTCGAGATCGTGCCTGCGAAGACCGACCCGCACTACCAGCAAAGGATCGTGCAGGCCGGCGTGAGCTTGGCCGCCTACCGCGATGCCGTCCGTGGTGACCTGTATCGCCAGAAGCTCTCCGCCAAGATCCTCGCCGAGGCGACCACCGGCAACGTGGATCAGGTGCACGCTTGGGAGATCAAGATCAACGACGCCGACGCGACCAAGGGCGCCGCGATCACGGGACCCGAAGTGCACGCCTCGCAGATCCTCTACAGCCCCAACGGCGACCCGTCGAAGGCGTCCTCGCTCCCGGCCTCCGATCCCTCGTGGGCGGCGGCCCAGCAGAAGGCCCAGGCCACGGCCGACAAGCTCCGCGCGATCGCCGATCCGGCGCAGCGGGCGGCCGCGTTCGCCGCCATCGCCAAGGCCGAGAGCAACGACACGGCATCGGGCGCCCACGGCGGCGATCTCGGCTGGTTCACGCGGGCGGCGATGGTCAAGGAGTTCTCGGACGCCGTCTTCAACGGGACGCACACGGCGGACGAGATCATCGGACCCGTCAAGACACAGTACGGCTACCACGTGATCTTGTTCGTGGCCGAACGCCCGGCGCCGACCGATCGGGTCAAGGCGATCGAGCAAGCGCTGGCACAGCCGGGTGCCGACTTCGCGACGATCGCCAAAGCCAACTCCGATGCCAGCGACGCCCCCCAGGGCGGCGACATGGGCTGGATCGCCCGCTTACAGCTCGACCCAACGGTCGAGGACGTGCTCTTCAGTCTGCGGGTTGGCCAGGTGAGCCAGCCGATCAAGCGCGCCGACGGCATCTACATCTACCGGGTCAGCGAGCGGGCGCAGCGCCCGGTGGACGCAACGCAGAACGCGGCGCTGCAGTCGAGCGCGTTCGCGCATTGGTATCAGCAGCAGAAGTCCCGGGCGAGCATCTGGCGGGCGCCGAACGTGCCTGCCCCGTCGCCGAGCGGGCCGTGACCATGCCCACTGACCAGCAAGCGGAGGCCGCCCTCCGCGAGATGATCGGGACGATCCTGACGGAGGCGACGGAGCGGCACGGGCTGCGCCTGGCGGATGGCCTGCAGGTGGTCGGTGCCGCAGCGCTCGCGCGCCTTGCGTTCGATCCGTCCTGGCCGCTGCTGGTGCTGCCGGACGCGGACGCGCCCCGCGCCGGTGACGTTCTGCCCGATCTGGCCGGCGCCCCTGCAGGCGAGCCGCGTGGTGCGGGCGCGACTGCGACTGCCGCCGGGGATCTGCCGTTCGCACCCGCCGTGCTGCCCGGCCGTGCCGCACACGGCTCCGCCCCGCTCTCGGTGCTCGGCGCCCTCTATCCGGCGGCCCATCCGGCGTTCGGACTCGGCGGCGCCCCTGACGCGACCGTCGGCACGCTCGATGCGGCCACGCTGGCGACGGGCGCCCACCTGCTGCCGGCGCTCGACCCGCTGGCGAACCTGGCGAGCCCGCATGGTCTCCCCTGGATCGCTGCGCGCCTGCGGGCGCCCGGCGGCTGCCCCTGGGACCGCGAGCAGGACCACCGCTCACTGCGCCCGTTCCTCCTCGAGGAGGCGTACGAGGTCTACGACGCACTGGAGCACGGCGCGACGGCCGATCTCGCCGAGGAACTCGGCGATCTGCTGCTGCAGATCGTGCTGCACGCGCAGCTCGGCGCCGAGGAGGGGCTCTTCGACCTGGCGGACGTTTATCGCCAGATCGGTGCCAAGATCGTGCGGCGCCACCCGCACGTCTTCGCCGACACGTCGGCCGCCACGGCGGGCGAGGTGGTCCAGAACTGGGAGCGCATCAAGGCTGCCGAGCGCGCGTCCCGCGGCGGCGAGCCGCGTGCCAGCGACGCGCTCCCGGCGGCCTTCGCCGGGCTCGCTCGCTCGCTCCCCGCCCTCGCCTACGCGCAGGAGATGCAGGCCCGCGCGTCGGCGCTCGGCTACGACTGGCCCGACATCGAGGGGGTCATCGAGAAGCTCGAGGAAGAAGCCGTCGAGCTGCTCGAGGCACGGACGGACGCGCAGCGGACCGAGGAGTTCGGCGACCTGCTGATCGTGCTGGTGAACCTCGCGCGTAAGCTTGGCATCGACGCCGAGTCGGCGCTGCGGGCCGGCAACGCGAAGTTCGCCCGCCGCTTCGCCTCTGTCGAGCGCTTCGCGCAAGCGCGCGGTCGGACACTCGACAGCATGACATTCGAGGAGCTCGACGAGCTCTGGCAGCAGGCGAAGGCCGCCGAGCGGGGCTCCGGCGGCGAGGAGGATCGTGCATGAGCATCGGTGCCGCGCCCTATCGCCACGACGGCCGGCTGCCGGGCCAACTGCGGCCGGTCAGGCTCGAACTCGGCGTCCAGAAGTGGGCCGAGGGGTCGTGCCTCATCCGGGTCGGCGACACGCACGTGCTGTGCGCCGCGACGCTCGAGGACCGCACCGCCCCGCACCTGCGTGGCAAAGGGCTCGGCTGGGTCACGGCGGAGTACGCGATGCTTCCCCGCGCCACCGCCGAGCGAACCCCGCGCGAAGCGGTCAAGGGCCGGCAGGGCGGCCGCACGCAGGAGATCCAGCGGCTCATCGGCCGGTCGCTGCGCGGCGTGGTCGACCTCGCGAAGCTCGGCGAACGGAGCGTCTCGATCGACTGCGACGTGCTGCAGGCGGACGGCGGCACGCGCACCGCGTCGATCACGGGCGGCTACGTGGCGCTCGTCCTGGCGCTGCGCAGCCGCGGCCTCGAGGCGGCACTCACCGGGCGCGTGGCGGCGGTGAGCGTCGGTGTCGTCGACGGGCGCGCGGTGCTCGACCTCGACTACGAGGAGGACTCGCACGCGGAGGTCGACTTCAACGTAGTGGGCACGGACGCCGGCACGTACGTCGAGGTGCAGGGCACGGCGGAGGGTAGGCCCTTCGACCGAACCGCGATGGCGACGTTGCTCGCGCTCGCGGACGAGGGCCTGGGGACGCTCTTCGCGGCGCAGGCGGAGGCGCTCGCGCAGGCCGGGCGCTGACGTGAGCAGGGCGGCGACCGGTGGCGCGTCGGGCGCGGGCCGGGCGGTGGCGGGCGAAGGCGGGGAGGCGCGGGGCGAGCGCATCCTCGTCGTCGCTACCCGGTCGGTCCACAAACTCGCCGAGCTGCGACAGCTCCTGCACCTGCCCGCCACCCGGCTCGTCTCGCTCGACGAGGTGGGGGTCGCCGACGAGGCTCCCGAGGATGGCGGGACGTTCGAGGAGAACGCGGTCTTCAAGGCACGCTTCTACGCGGAGCGCACGGGCCTGCCGACGCTGGCCGACGACTCCGGGTTGGAGGTCGACGCGCTGGGGGGTAGGCCCGGCGTACGAACACGTCGTTACGCCGGCGAGCGGGCAACGGACGAGGAGAACAACGTCAAGCTCCTGGAGGCTCTGCGGGGGCTCCCACCGGAACGGCGGGGCGCGCGGTATCGCTGCGTCCTGGCGCTGGCGGAGCCGGGCCGCGCTGGAGCCGGGCGGCGGGGCGGTGCGTCGGCGCCGGCTGTCGTCATCCGCCGTGGCGCGTTCGAAGGTCGCATCGCGAGCGAACCGCGGGGCAGCGGTGGGTTTGGCTACGACCCGATCTTCGAGCCGGCCTGGGAGCCTCCGGGAGGTCGCACGGTGGGGCAGTACACGGCCGCGGAGAAGAACCGGGTCTCGCATCGCGCGGCCGCCGCTCGCGCCATGCGCCGGGTGCTGCGGGCCCGTGGCTACTGATCGGCGGTCGGCACCGTCGCGGGAGCGGGCGGGGCAGTCGCCGATTCGCCTGTCGCGGGACGGGCGCATCCGGTGAACCTGCCCGAGCTCCTCCTGGTGGCCGGCGCGTCGTTCGTCGCCGCGACCCTTGCGGCGGTCGCTGGCTTCGGCGGCGCGGCCGTGCTGTTGCCGGTGCTGGTCGCGGCGTTCGGCGTGCGCGACGCGATCCCGATCTTGACCGTCGCCCAGCTGATCGGCAACGGCAGCCGGGCCTGGTTCAATCGGGGCGCGCTGGAGCCGCGGGTCGTCGGCTGGTTCGCGCTGGGGGCTGTGCCGTTCGCGTTCCTCGGCGGGCTCCTCTTCGCCTCCGCGCCACTCTCGCCGCTGACGCGTCTACTGGGGGCGTTCCTGCTGGTGACGGTGCTCTGGCGCCATCTGCGTCCCGGTCCACCGCGCCGTCCGCCGCTGCACGGGTTCGTGCTCATCGGCGCGCTCTTCAGCTTCCTCTCGGCGCTACTGGGCAGCGTTGGGCCGCTGATGGCGCCGTTCTTCCTTGCCTACGGCCTGGTGAAGGGCGCATACATCGGCACCGAGGCGCTCTGCACGGTGGTGATGCACGTGACGAAACTCGTCGCGTACCGGGAGACCTCCATCTTGACGGTTTCGTCGGTCGGGATCGGGCTGGCTCTGGGGCCGCTGATGGTCGCTGGCTCCGCGGTGGGCAAGCGCATCGTCGATCGGTTGCCCGAGCGAGTGTTCGTGGCGTTGATCGAGGCCGTGCTGGTGGTCGCCGGGCTCGGGTTCCTGCTCGGCGGGTAGCCCGACGGCTGGCGTGTGGGCGACCGACCCCGCGCGTGACCGGGCGACCCGGCGCGTGCGCGGCCGACGGGACACGAGGATCGGCGCGCAGCCTCCGGGCGGGGCTGGCCGGGCTGGCCGGGCTGGTCGGTGCGGGCCAGGCTGGCCGGGCCGGGGCGGGCTGGCCGGGGTTGGCCGTCCACAGCGGGGGTCGGGCTGGCCATTGCGGGATCGCGCCGGAGAGAGTACCGTGAGTGAGCTGCCCGACAGTTTGGCGGCGCTCCGCGTGGTCGACCCCTTCTCGAACGGGCCGTGCGTCAGTCACCTCGTTCGGGAAGAGACAGGGTCGTATCCCGTGAACACCGGTACCATCGCCAAGGTCATCGCCGACCGGGGCTTCGGCTTCATCGCCGCCGATGACGGCAAGCAGTACTTCTTCCATCGTGACGGCCTCGCGCCGACGCTCGTCTTCGACGCGCTGTCGGGCGGCGAGCGCGTCTCGTTCGAGATCGAGGCCAACGCGAAGGGACCCCGCGCCGTGCAGGTCCGTAAGGCGTAAGGTCCGCCGTGTCGACGGCAGACGTTGGGGTGGCGGAGGTCCGCCCCAACGTCCTTCATGACCTGACGCTGCCCAACACACTGCGCGGCCTGACCCCCGCCACGGTGTCTCCCGGGGGTCGGCGCGGCAGACGCGCCATGGTCGTGCTCGCGATGGCGATCCTCGCGATCGCGGTGACCGTGCTTGCTCTCCTCGGAGGCGGCTCCGGACGCTGACGCGGCGGCCGGCAGCGGCGCTCCCGGGAGATCCCCGAGCCAGGCGCCCGGGTCTTCGCCTCCTCGAGCCTGGTACGAGAGGAGCGCCTCGTTGACCGTGCGCACCGCCATCGTCGGCACCTATCCGCCGCGCCACTGCGGCATCGCCTCCTTCACCCACGACCTCGCCCGGGCCACCGGCAGCGCCTGCATCGTCGCCCTGCATCCGCCCGGCACGCCGGCCCTTTACCCGCTCGAAGTGAGCCATCGCATCCGGCGCGACGTCGCCCGCGACTACCGACGCACCGCGGACGCGCTCGCGGCCGAGGGGATCGAGCTCGTGTCGGTCCAGCACGAATACGGCATTTGGGGCGGCGAGGACGGCGCGCGGGTGCTCGACTTCGTCCGTGCCCTGCGCCTGCCGGTGGTGGCCACGTTGCACACCGTCCGCCGCACGCCCACGGTGTCGCAGCGCCGCATCCTCGTCGAGCTTTGCGCCGCGGTCGACGTGGTGGTCGTGATGTCGCAGGCGGCCGGCGATCTCCTCGCCCGCGTCTACGGGGTCAGTCCCGCGCGCATCACGGTCATCCCGCATGGCGTGCCCGACCTTCCCCGCGTCGACGCGGAGACGGTGAAGCCGATCCTCGGGCTGCGCGGCCGCGCCGTCATCCTGAGCTTCGGACTGATCGGACCCGGCAAGGGCTACGAGCTCGCCATCGCGGCGCTGCCCGACGTGGTGGCGGCGATCCCGAGCGCCTGCTACGTGATCCTCGGCGCGACGCACCCCGACCTGCTGCGGCGCGAGGGTGAGGCCTACCGGGAGGGCCTGGTCGCACGTGCAGCCTCGTTCGGGGTGGCCGATCACGTGCGCTTCGTCGATCGCTTCGTCGGCCCGGCCGAGCTCGGGCGCTGGCTGCAGGCCGCGGATGTGTTCGTGACGCCGTACCCGGATCTCGAGCAGATCGTCTCCGGCACGCTGTCGTACGCGATCGGCGCCGGCAAGGCCGTCGTCTCGACGCCATACGAGTACGCCGTCGAGCTGCTGGCGGACGAACGGGGCATCCTGGTGCCGCCGGCTTCGGCGTCGGCGCTGGCCGCCGCGTGCGTCGATCTGCTTGCCCATCCGGTGCGCCGTGAGGCGATGGGCGCGCGAGCGCATCGCTTCGGGCGGCGCATGGTCTGGTCCGAGGTCGGTGCCGCCTACCGCGCCCTGTTCGAGCGGGTCGCGCGGCCCCATCCGCAGGCGCAGATGCGGGCCCTGCCCGCCGCGGTGCTCGATGCCTGAGCCGGCTCCCATCTTCCCGGTGCGTCGCGCGCACCTGGAGGCGTTGACCGGCGATCT
>JAKAMV010000137.1 GCA_021812735.1 Chloroflexota bacterium
GGCTCGGTCGCCCCGTCGGGCTCGGTCGCCCCGTCGGGCTCGGTCGCCCCGTCGGGCTCGGTCGCCCCGTCGGGCTCGGTCGCCCCGTCGGGCTCGGTCGCCCCGTCGGGCTCGGTCGCCCCGTCGGGCTCGGTCGCCCCGTCGGATTCGCCTTCGCCGTCACCGTCGGACCTGCTGGCCAACGCACTCGCCCTGGTGGACCCGACATCGCCCCACATCGTCGGCGACAACCTGACCAACGACGGCTGCGCCGGCTGCCACCAGACGCACCACGCGTCGCAGCCGAGCCTCCTCTCGACGATGTACCGCATCAACCCGCTGCTGGCCTCGGGTGAGGCCTATGCGGCTGGCAACTTCGCCCTGTGCTGGACCTGCCACAGCGCCACCCAGCCAGCGATCGAGGACGCGACCGGTGCGACGCCGGGGACGAACTTCCCCCTCCACGGGTTCCACCTCGAGGACATCGGCAGCTTCGGCACCGGCGGCGTCAACATCGAGACGCCGGGTGACGGCCAGGGGAACGCCGTGTGCGCCGAGTGCCATTACAACCTCCACGGGACCCCGTCCAGCCAGCGCGGCCTCGTGGTGTTCGCGCCCGACGTCCTGCCCTACAACGGCCAGCCCATCTCGTACGACGCGACGAGCGGCACCTGTACCCTGACGTGCCACGGGATCGACCACAACGGGGCGGTGGTGCTGTCGCCCGCGGGCGTGCCGCTGGCGCTCCCGTCGCCGTCCCCGTCGGACTCGCCGTCGCCGTCCCCGTCGGACTCGCCGTCGCCGTCCCCGTCGGACTCGCCGTCGCCTTCCCCGTCGGACTCGCCGTCGCCTTCCCCGTCGGACTCGCCGTCGCCTTCCCCGTCGGACTCGCCGGTCCCGTCCGGTTCCGCGGCGCCGTCCGACTCGGCGGTCCCCCTTGCCTCACCCCTCTCGTCCGGATCGGCGTCCCCGCGGATCCTCCTGTATCTAGCGGTATAGGCATCCGTAGGCACCATCCCCCCTCTGGCCCTGCGGAGTCCTAGGGTAAATGTGCGCCCCGACGGATAGGCCTTCGCGGCCCTCGCCCGGACAATTCCCGTAGGTGTCAAGCCGTGGTCCCCCACGGCCGTGTTTGAGGGCAATCGATGGTTCGCATGCCTGCGCGCGGTGTTCGTGCGCGCGTCCCCGGAGGCCGAGCGTGAGCGCCTCCACCCCGCCCAGCGGGCGCATCGTCACGGAAAACGAACTCCTGGCCCGGCTCGGCCTCCCGCCCAGCGCGACGGCCGAGGACGTGGACCAACTCCACCGTGCTGCGAGCCAGTTCCTCGCGGCTGCGCCATCAGGCATCCGGGGCTGGGCTCGCGCCCAGGCTTCGCTCCTTGACGAGGCGTACCTCCAGCTTACCGACCCGGTCGGCCTCGAGGGCTCCGCCCTCATGAGCCCGACGAGGCCGCCGACGGTCGTACCCGGCGGGCCGGCGACACCTCCGGCCCGCCGGGGCCCCGTCTCCGCGTCCGACGCCATCCTGGGCGTCGAGACTGCGGCCGAGGTGGCGCCCGAGACGGCCGACCCGGAACCCGTTGGCGCTACGCCGAACGACGAGGGCGCCGAGGCCGGACCCGACGCGATCGACGACACCGACACCGATGACCTCGACGCGCTGTACGCCTCGGTCACGCCGGGCGCCCATCGCGACCTGGTGAGCGGCGGCAGGCCGGACCGTGAGACGGCGTCACCCGCCGCCCCGCAGCCCCACAAGCCGGCCGAGCGTCGCGATCCCCGTGGCGGCAAGGCCCTGCGAGCCGCTGCGCCCGCGCCTGCCGTGACCGCGCCCGCGAGCAGCGGGCCGTGGAAGGCGGTGGCCATCGCGGTCTCGGCCCTCCTGGTCGTCGTGGTGGTGGTGGGCTTCGTTGTGCCGGCGGTGTTCAACCTGGGCGGCGCTGCTGCGGGGACGGCCTCCGCCGCGTCTGCCGCCCCCAGCGCGTCCGGGCCTACCGTGGACATGGCGCAGATCACCAGCCTGATGACGCAGCTCCAGGCGAAGCCGAACGACATCGCCACGATGCAGGCGATCGGCGACACGTACTTCACGGGCGCCGACTACACGGACGCGGCGAGCTTCTACAGCAAGATCCTCGCCATCGACCCGCAGAACATCAAGGCGCTCCTGGCGAGTGGCGCGGCCGCGTACAACCAGCAGGACACCGCGACGGCCGAGCGGAACTGGAAGCAGGTCGTCGCGCTCAAGCCGACCGACAAGGCGTTGGCCCAGGAGGTCCACTACGACCTCGGGATCCTGTACATGCACGCGACCAACCCGGACTGGACGTCCGTCATCAGCGAGTGGCAGCAGGTCCTGGCGATCGACCCGACCAGCGCCTACGCCCAGAATGTCCAGCAGTACGTCACGATCATCGCCGGCTCGTCGATGGTCCCGGCCTCGCTCCTGCCGGCGTTCAACGGCCTGGCGAGCCCGCTGCCCTCGGCCGCCCCTTCCGGCTCGGCGGCGGTCAGTTCCGCAGCCCCCGCCTCCGTTGCCCCGTCCGGCTCGGCCGCCCCGGCTGCCGTCCCGTCCCCGTCGGCGGCCGGCACGGTCATCACCGAGACCGCGAAGAACCAGTCGTTCGCCACCGAGACCCTGACCGCCCCCGCGAACACCGCCTTCACGATCCGCTTCGAAAACCAGGACGCGGGCCTGCCGCACGACATGCTGATCAAGGACAGCACCGGCACGACCGTGTTCAAGGGCGACATGGTCACCGGCCCGGCGTCCATCGACTATCACGTCCCCGCCCTGTCCGCGGGCACCTACACGTTCACCTGCTCGATCTACCCGGCGACGATGAACGGCACCCTCGTCGTGGGGAACTGAGGCCATGACCGACCTCGGCAGCGCGCTCGGCTTCGGCATCGCCTTCGCGGGCGGCGTCGTGTCCTTCGCGTCCCCCTGCTGCCTGCCGCTGGTGCCGGCGTACGTGAGCTATATGGTGGGCGCCACGGGCGAGCGCGAGACCGGCCGCCGGCCGGCGGCCACGCACGGCCTGGCGTTCGTGCTCGGGTTCAGCCTGGTGTTCGTCGCGGCCTACGCGGCGCTCGGAGCCGTGGGCGTGTTCGTTGACCGCAGGGTCATGAACGCGGCCGGCGGAGCGCTCCTCGTGGTCCTCGGGCTCCAGGTCGCCGGCCTGATCAACATTCGCGCCCTGTGGCGCGACACCCGGGCGATGCCCTCCATGGGCGGCTCGATCGGGAGCCTCGTGCTGGCCGGAGGCGGCTCCGCGGGCGGGACCGTCACGGCCGGCGGCGACCGGCCGGGCTACGGGCGCTCGTTCGCGTTCGGGCTGCTGTTCGCGGCCGGCTGGAGCCCCTGCATCGGCCCGATCCTCGGCGGGATCCTGGGGCTCGCCACCGCCAGCGCGTCGGTGGCGACAGGCACCGCGCTGCTGGTCGCGTACGCCGCGGGACTCGCCGTCCCGTTCATGGCCATCGCCATGGGTGCCTCGGCGGTGAGCCGTCGGCTGGCCTGGGTCGGCCGGCACCACGTCGCGGTGGACGCCGTCACGGGCGTGCTCCTGATGGTGCTCGGCGCGCTGATGATCACGAACATGCTGGGCCAGCTGGCGACCTTCACGTCGCCGCTGGGCCTGTAGGGAGGTCGCCGGAGATGACCCACGAGGTTCGCACTCCGCCGCTTCGTCCGACGGCGGTCGCGCCCGGCCAGACGGCGGCCAGCGCAGGCCTGATGGACTATGTCGATGCCGGGCTCGAGGGCCTGTGGCACCTGCTCACCTCAATGCGCGTGGCGATGGTCCTGATGATGGTCCTCGCCCTGCTCAGCCTGGCGGGGTCGCTGATCATCCAGATCACGGCCGACCAGGCGGGCGACTCGGCCATGCGCGCCGAGTTCCTGAGCATGATCCAGCCCCGCTACGGCGGCTGGACGAACGTCATGGTCGCCGGGCCCGGCGCCGTCACCCTGATCGCCGGCATCGCCATGCTGGCCTACGGGCTCCACCGCTTCTCGAAGCGAGGCGAGCTCACGTGGGAGCTGGGCACGGGTGTCGCGGTGGCGGCCCTGGGGGTCCTCGTGCTCGCGACGGACACGCTCGGCCTGTTCAACGTCTTCAACTCGCTGCTCTTCCGGGTGCTGGTGGCGGGACTGGTGATCAGCCTGGTCGCCTGCACCGCCCACCGGATCCCGGGCGTGTGGCGGACCGCCACCAAGCCTCGCGTGGACGTGGGGGCGAGCTTCTTCGAGCACGCGCCGCAGCACGAGTCCGTGGTGGTGCACGCCACCGCTGACGAGACGCTGGCCACCGTGCGGACCATCTTCCGGAACCGGCACTACCGGATCCTCACCCAGAGCGACGGGACGGTCCACCTGTACGCCGACCGCTTCCGCTTCGTCGCCTTCGCGTCGCTGGCGGGCCATATCTCGCTGGTCCTGATCTTGGCCGGCGCGATCATCGGCACGACATTCGGCTACCGAAACCCGTCGTTCGTCATCGCCGAGGGCAGCACCATCCCCACCGGCACCGAGTCCGGCCTGGCCATGAAGCTCGTCACCTTCACCGACACCTGGTACACGACGGTGGCGGACGTCCCCTCGGACTACGCGAGCAAGGTGGAGCTGTACAAGGACGGGGCCCTGGTCGCGGCGCAGACCATCCGCGTGAACGATCCGCTCACCTACAACGGCGCCACGTACTACCAGAAGGCGTACGGCCAGGCCGTGGTGATGACGGTCAAGGACGCGCAGGGCAACGTCGTCTACAGCCAGGGCCTGCCGCTCGACCAGACGGCCGGAGACGGGTCGGGGCGCGATGCGGGCACGATCCAGATCCCGGGCGCCAGCGACGTGCTCTACGTGTTCGGGACAACGGGCACGTCGGACACGACGATCCAGCCGGGACAGGTGCGCGCGGTCCTGGTCAGCGCCGCCAACAACTCGACGATCGCCGACCAGGTGATCAACCAGGGCAAGGCCCAGACGATGGGCAACTACACTGTCACCTTCGACCGCGAGTCGCAGTACACGCTGCTGAGCATCAACCGCGACCCGGGGCAGATCCTGATCTGGCTCGGCGCGCTCCTCCTGTTCGGGGGGTTCACGCTGATCTTCCTGCTCCCGCAGCGGCGGGTGTGGGCGCGAATCTCGTCGCGGGGCGCCACGTCCGTGCTCTCCGTGGCCAGCCTCGGGCGACGCGACGCGGCGCTGGGCACCGACTTTGACGATCTGGTCACCGATATCCGCGCGGCGCTGCAGACGCCGGCGCAGGGCTGAGGGAGGTCACCACTGATGGACAAGATGTCCGGATACGCCTTCGTGGCCGCCGGCCTGAGCACCGCGCTGGCGATGGTCTGCTACGCCCTCTACGCGCTCTCTGGCCTGCGCGCCGCACGCGTGCAGACCGCTGGCGTGCCCACCACGAGCGGCGCCCTCGGCTTCGTGTCCGGGCCGCGCACGGCGGCCATCGGCCGCTACGCCACGATGCTCGGCTGGCTGGCCACGGTCGCACTCCTGGCCGGGCTCGTCTTCAGGGCCATCGCCACCGGCCACGGCCCGTTCGCGAACATGTACGAGTTCTCGCTCGCGTTCGCGTTCGGCACCATGCTCTCCTACATGTACTTCGAGCGGAAGTACCACCAGCGGATCCTCGCCCTGGTCGCGCTGCCGGTGGCGCTGGCGATGATGTGGTACGCCTCCACCATCCCGTCCACGATCGAGCCGCTCGTCCCCGCCCTCCAGAACAACCTGCTCCTGACCGTCCACGTCGCCGTGGCGATCGTGGCCTACGGCTCCTTCTCCATCGCGTTCGGCGCCGCGCTCCTCTATCTCCTCCAGCCCGAGGGCGGGCGCTGGGGCCTGCCCAAGCCGCAGGTCCTGGACGAGATCGGCTACCGAGCGGTGGTGGTGGGCTACCCGTTCCTGACCCTCACCATCATCCTCGGCGCGGTCTGGGCCAACACGGCCTGGGGCACCTACTGGAGCTGGGACCCCAAGGAGACCGCATCGCTGGTCACCTGGCTCATGTACGGCGCCTACCTCCACGCCCGCGTCGTCCGCGGCTGGCGCGGCTCGCGAGCCGCCTGGCTGCTGATCCTCGGCTTCGCCGCGGTCCTGTTCACCTACTTCGGCAACCTGTTCTTCGGCGGGCTTCACAGCTACTCCGGCCTGAACACCATGAACTAGGCCGCGAAGGGAGCACTGAGCACACATGGACGCAGCAGAGACGGCGGCCGGCGGCGCCCCGGGGAGGGGCCGGGTCGCCGGGCGGCTGCAGACGGTCATCGTCCTGGCGGTGACCGTGGCCGCCATCGCCGCCGCCGCGCTCCTGATGGGCGGGGGCGGCATCGGCCAGAGCAGCGGTGTGAGCCAGGTCAGCCTGACGGGCAGCGTCGCCAACGCGGCGCCCGTGGCGGGCTCCACACCGCCCGGCTTCACCGCGACCACCTACGACGGCAAGACCATCAGCCTCGCCAGCTACCTCGGGAAGCCGCTGTGGCTCACGTTCGGGGCGTCGTGGTGCCCGGACTGCCGGTCGGAGGCCCCCGACGTGGAGGCCGCCTACCAGAAGTACCAGGCCCAGGGTCTCAGCGTGGTCGCGGTGTTCATCAGCGAGTCGCCCAGCGACATCCAGAGCTACGCGCAGCGGGCCGGCCTCACGTTCCCGATCGCCGTGGACCAGAACACCGTCATCGCGAGCCAGTACCGGACCATGGGGATCCCGACCCACTTCTTCATCGGCGCCGACGGCAAGATCAAGGACGTCAAGCTCGGCGCCCTCGACCCCGCCACCATCGACAGCGAGATCCAGGGAATCCTGGGCCACTAGGCTCTCCGAGGGGTTCATGAGCGACACCGTCGAGCCCGCCGCGCCCCAGCCGCAGGCCGCACCCGACGCCGCACCGGACGGCGCCGGGAGCGCGCCTCCGTCCGCGCCGGACAGCCCTGCCCAGCAACCCAGGAGGCGGAACCCGTTCTACCTGCGCGGCCGGCATGTCCGCCTGCCAGGCTCCAGGCGCGGTATGTTCGCGCTCCTGCTCGTGCTCGGGATCGGCGGCTTCGCGGCGGCCTACACCACGGTGACGCTCATCGGCTGGACCGAGACCGCGGACTTCTGCGGCCGGTGCCACACGATGGCCCCCGAGCTCCAGGCGTACGAGGCCGGCCCGCACAAGAGCGTGGACTGTGCCGCGTGCCACGTGGAGCCGGGCGTCATCGGCTGGATCAAGGCCAAGATCAACGGCACCAAGCAGCTGATCGACGTGGTGCTCGGCACCTACCCCACCCCGATCCCACCGCCGGATCATGCCGACATGCCGTCCACGTCCGACACCTGCGAGCGCTGCCATGGCGTCACCCGCACCGCGGTCACGACGCTCAAGACGGAGATCGTGTACTCGGAGGACGCGACCAACACGCCGCAGTTCGTGGGCCTCATGATCCGGCCCGCGGGCGGCGACCCGTTCGACGTCAACCGCAGCGTCCACTGGCACGTGGAGCGGACGGTCAACTTCTACAGCACGGACCCGCACGCCCAGACCATCGACCTCGTGGAGGCCACCCAGACCGACGGCTCGGTCGCCACGTACATCGCGCTCAACAAGATCACCGTCCACGAGAACGCGCAGCCCGACGTGACGGCGATCAAGACCTCCGAGATCAAGACCACGATGAGCTGCTACGACTGCCACAACCGCATCGGGCACGACATCGCGAACCCCCGCGTCGGCCTCGACCAGGCGATGCAGTCGGGGACGGTCGACGCATCCCTCCCGTACCTCAAGAAGGAGGCGATGCAGATCCTGTGGGCCAGCTACCCGAGCGTCGCCGCGGCCGACGCCGCCGCCAACGGCCTCAAGGCCTTCTACGCGCTGAACTACCCGCCGCTGGCCCAGTCCAAGGCGACGCAGATCGACCAGGCCGTCTCAGAGGTCAAGACCCTCTACCGGCTGACCGCGACGCCCGAGATGAAGGTCACGGCCTACACCTACCCGAACAACCTGGGCCACCTGGACTTCCCCGGCTGCTTCCGGTGCCATGACGGCGCGCACTTCGAGGTGGTGAACGGGGCGGTGACCAACAAGACCATCCCGTCCACCTGCGACACCTGCCACACCTTCCCGCAGCTGGGCCAGGTCACGAGCCTGCCCCTGGGGACGCCGCCCTCGACGCACACCGACGCGCTCTGGGTGTTCAACCACAAGAACGTGGCCACGAGCACCGACCCGGGCGGCCAGTCGTGCGGCAACTGCCACGCCAAGGACTACTGCGTGAACTGCCACTCCACGGGCGCGGTCACGGTCGACCACGACGAGATGGCGACGAACCACGCGGCGGTGATCCGCAAGCAGGGCAACACGGCGTGCGCGTACTGCCACCAGCCGGTGTTCTGCGCCTCGTGCCACGGCAATGAGCAGGTGCTGCCGCTCACGACCCCGTTCTCGACGCACCCGCAGACCACGCCCGCGCCGGCTCCCGGCGCGTCCAACGCGCCCGCTGACGTTGCGCCCGCGTCGCCCCGCGCCTCGTCCCCGGCGGCCGCGGGCGTGCTGTTCCCGCTTCGGGCGGCGCCGGGCGGCTGACGCCGCGGCCCCGTCGCGCCGTCGTCGCGCTCCTACGCCCGCCCGGCGGCCACCCGGTCCGGGCGGGTGTACACGTTGAACCGGTCCCCGCGCAGGAAGCCGACGAGCGTCATGCCGACCTCTGCCGCCGCGTCCACGGCGAGGTCCGACGGCGCGGAGACCGCTGCCAGGATCGGCACCCCGGCCACGGCCGCCTTCTGGACCAGCTCGAACCCGATGCGGCCGCTCACCAGCACGATCCGCCCGTGGAGCGGCAGGTCGCCTGCCAGCAGGCGGCTGCCGATCAGCTTGTCGAGCGCGTTGTGGCGGCCGATGTCCTCGCGCACGGCGAGGAGCCTGCCGTCGGCCTCGAACAGGCCCGCGGCGTGGAGGCCGCCGGTGGCCTCGAACACCGCCTGCGCCGAGCGCAGCTGGACGGGCAGGGACCACAGGACCGCGGGCGCGATGGCGGGACCGTCCGGCAGCGGCCGGGCGCGCAGGCGCACGTCGTCGAGGACCGCCTTGCCGCACACGCCGCAGGACGACGAGACGGCGAAGTGGCGCTCGGCGACGCGCGCCGCGTCGAAGGGGCGCCGCAGCCGCACCAGCACCTCGTCATCGGGCCGGGAGACGGCGCCCGCGTCGCCGAGCTCCACGCCGACCACGTCGCCCGGGCCGTCGATCAGCCCCTCCGCGTGCAGGAACCCCACCGCCAGCTCCGCCTCGTTGCCGGGCGTGCGCATCGTGACCGCGACGTCGATCGGCGCCTGGCCCGGGCCGGCGACGCGGATCGCCATGGGCTCCTCGCCCGCGAGCCGGTCCGCACGAGTCCGCGCGTCGGCGCCGCGCACGGCGAGCACCGTCACCTCGGTGGCGCGGCGCTCGAGGCTCGGCTCCGCTGCGCCGCCGCCGTCACGGGGATCGGCGGCGGGCGGCCGGTGAGGGGCGGGACGCGGCGTCATGGAGCGCTAGGCTACCCCGCCGGGCGCTCGAGGTACACCGCGGCGCCCGTGGGCCGCAGGCAGTGCGTCATCGACATGGCCTGCAGGTAGCCGCCGGCGTTGAGGATGGCCACGCCCTCCCCCTCCGCCACGTCCGGCATGGGGTAGTCCTCCGCGAACACGTCGCCGGCCTCGTTGATGTGGCCGGCCACGGTCACGAGCTGCGTCCGGTCGCGCATCGGCGCGCGCAGCGGCACGATCTCCTGGGCGTAGCCGTAGACGAAGTACGCGCAGTTGACGTTCCAGCCGACGTCGAGGCCGACGAAGGTGACGCCCCCGCGCCGCTCGACCGTGACCACCTCCGCGAGCAGGACCGCGCTGTCCTTCATCACGAAGTCGCCCGGCTCGAACGCCGCCGTGACGCCGTACGGCGCGAGGTGCCGGGCGACGGTGGCGGCGTACGCGTCGAGGTCCACGGGCACCTCGCCGTCCCGCGCGACCCGGCCCAGCCCGCCGCCGACGTTGACCTCGCGGATGGCGAAACCGGCGTCGAGCAGCCGCTCGAGGGCCGTCGTCGCGCGCGCCAGGGCCGCCTCGAACTCGCCGAGCTGGTCGCCCAGCCAGCCCGAGCCGGCATGGAAGTGCAGCGTGTCCACCGCGAGGCCGTGGCGGCGCGCCGCGGCGATGGCGTCCTCGAGCCGGTCCGGCGTGATGCCGAACTTGGTGGGCCGCTCGCCCGCGTACGCCAGGTCGTCCGTGTAGCCGGCGCCCGCGCCCGGGTTGACGCGGAGGCCGATGGTCCGGCCCGGCGCCCGGCGCCCGACGCGCTCGACCTGGCTGACGCCGTCGAGGTTGAGCCGGATCGGGTGCGCCAGCAGCACGTCGAGATCCCGCTCGGACACGTTGGTGCCGGTGTGGCTGATGGCATCGGCCGGCCACCCGTTGGCCAGCGCGTGCAGCACCTCGCCCGGCGAGCAGGCGTCGATGCCCACCCCGTCGGGCGTGCCGGGCTCGCCCAGGCCGCGCAGGACGGCGAGGATCCTCGGGTCGGGGCAGGACTTGAGCGCGAACCGGGTGACGTACGGCAGGCCGGCCCGCCGCAGGGCGCCCTGGAGGGCGCGGACGTTCTCCGCCGGGCGCGCGAGGTCGTACACGAACAGCGGCGCGCCGTGCTCGCGCAGGAGCGCGTCGAGGTCGTGGCCGTTGAGGGCCAGGCCGTCCCCGACCGGGGCGAACCCGTCTCGCCGCCACCACGTCGGGGCCGCGGCAGGCAGCGCCGGGGGCGGGGTCCGGGCGGGGGCGCTCACGCGGGGCGCTCCGAGGGAACATGCGCCGCCAGGAGGTGGTCGCGCGGCAGTTCCGGTCTCGCGGAACCATCTGTGGCTGCCGGTCCCGCGGGCCGCGCACCCACCGCATCCGCGGACGGTTCCGCCAGTTCGGAACCGTCCCGCCGGGGCACCCCAGCGGCACGCACCTGCCGGCGGGTCTTCGGCTCCAGCTCGGCGTGCGGCTGCCGGCGGGTCTTCGCCTCGAAGATCGCCCGCCGCGTCAGCGGGTCTGCGAACGGGTCCGGGCCTTCGGCCACATCAGTTCCCACCGACGCCAGGAGCCGTGCCGTGACGGCGGCGACGTCGTCGACGGCCGCCTCGAACGCCGCCCGGTGGCGGGCCGGCGGTGCCCGGAACCCGGACACCTTGCGGACGTACTGGAGCGCCGCGGCCCGTGTCTCGCCGGAGGTGGCGGGACCCTGGCCCTCGGCCCGGCGGAGCTGGCGGATGGAGCGGCACATGCCCCGGAGGGTAGCGGACGCGGCGCCCCGGGGATCCGGACGGCCCGGCCGCCGCCACGGGCCCACGCCCCACAGGCGCTCGTGGCGGGTCAAGCAGGCGACGTTCGGGTCTCACGCGGTTGCCGGGCGCCGGCGCGCGCCCTCAGGCCGTGGCCGCTGGGGCGTCCTCGGCGTCGCTGGCGATGGCATCGCGCTCGACCGGCTGGGAGGCCGTCGGCAGGAACAGGCTCAGGACCACGCCGATCAGCACGAAGCCCGACGCGGCCAGGCCGGCCAGCCGCGTGGCGTCCACGAACGCGGACTCGATCGGCGTCACCACCTTGGGCAGCGCGGCAAGGAAGGCGGGGTCCGCGAAGCAGGCCGCCTGGCCCGGCGGGAGCGTGCCCGCCACCCCCGCGAAGCTCGCGCCGGCGCTCGCCGTCGGGTTCCGCAGGGCGGGCAGGATCTGTCCCGCGGTCTCGTCCACAAGGTTGGTGACCAAGTCCACGCAGGCGGGACTCGTGCCCGGCAGTGCTGCCGTGAGGTTCCTGCCGGTGCCGCTGACGAGGGTGGTGAACAGCACCGTGCCGAGGATGGCGATGCCCAGCGCGGAGCCGATCTGGCGCATGGTGGAGTTGGCGCCTGACGCCAGGCCCGACCGCTGGGCGGGGACGTCCGAGAGCACGATGCTGGTGAGCTGCGCGGTGGCGAGGCCCACGCCCACGCCGTACACGAACAGCGGTGCGGCCAGCGCGAAGCCGGTCACCGAGGGCGACACCAGCAGCGCCGTGGTGATGATCCCCACCGCCTCGAGCGCCATGCCCAGGGTGACCGCCCGGCGGGGGCCCCAGGTGTGGGCGATCCGGGCGGCCATCGGGGCCGCGAAGAACGAGCCGACGGCGAGCGCGAGGAAGACCAGTCCCGTCTCGAACGCCGTGTAGCCGATCACCCCCTGGAGGAACAGCGGCAGCGCGAACAGGAGGCCGAACTCGCCCAGGGACACGATGGTGCCCGCCAGGTTGCCGTAGCGGAAGGCCGGGTAGCGCCACAGGCCCACGTCGAACAGGAAGAACTTGCCCTGCCGCGACCGGATCTGCTCCGCGACGAGGAACAGCACTAGGGCGACGACGCCGAGGACCAGCGCGAACGGGATCACCGAGACCGTGCTCGACGGCCACGCCCAGCCAAGGACGGCGAACGGCTGCGTGGGCGTCCACCAGCCGTAGGAGCGGCCCTCGATCAGGCCGAACACGAACGAGCCCAGACCGAGGGTGATCAGCAGGAACCCGAGGAGGTCGAAGCCCGGCCTCGCGTCCTCGTCCTTGGACTCGCCGATGTACCGGAGCACGCCCGCCACGGCGAGCACCGCAACCGGCACGTTGATGAAGAACGCCCAGCGCCAATCGAGGTACGTGGTCAGCCAGCCGCCCAGCAGCGGGCCGACAGCGGCCATGCCGCCGATGGTGGCGCCCCAGATGCCGAACGCGATGGCCCGGTCCCGGCCGCGGAAGTTGGTGTTGAGGATCGACTGGGTGGAGGGCAGGATCATCGCCCCGCCGATGCCCTGGAGCACGCGCGCGGCGATCAGCAGGTCGCCCGTGGGCGCGAGGCCGGCGAGCATGGAGGCCACGGCGAACAGCACCAGGCCCATCAGGTACATGCGCCGCCGCCCCCAGACATCGCCGAGGCGCCCGACCGTCACCAGGAGGGCGGCGAAGACAAGCGAGTAGACCGTGTTGACCCACTCGGCGGTGGTGGAGTTGAGCTTGAGGTCCCGGATGATGGACGGGACCGCGACGTTCACGATCGTCGCGTCCACGATGATCATGGCGACGCCGATGCTGAGCATCGCCAGGCCGATCCAGCGGCCGCGACCTTCGGTGTGCATGGAGGACGCCCCGGCGGTGCTCCCCGCGTCCGGTGCTTGAGCCACGGTGTTCCCTCGTCTCGTCGGTGCCGGGCGGCCCTGGGTGAACGGCCGCCTCGATCCATTCGCTGCGAATGCGTCTTCGGATGGGTGGGACTGTGCCACAGATCGCGGGGCGGCGCGGGCGATAGCCGTCGCTCGGCGTCCCGCGGCGCCGGGATTCCCGCTGGGCGGTCACTCCGTCACGCGTGCCCGCCGGGCGGGCGGCCTGGCGCATGGGATGTTCCCGGCGGCGCCGTCGGGGATGGCTCGCGTGTCGGGCTGCCCTCGGCGCGGGCACCTGCGTGACAGCGCCCGCCAAGCGGTCACTCCGCCGCGCGCGCCAGCCCGGTGGCCATCGGGCCGATCCCTAGGAGGCGACCCCCAGCAGCCGTCCGCGGCGCGCCCACTTCGCGTCGATCTCGTCCGCCGTGATCCGGCCGGCCGCCACCGCGCCCAGCACGAGGTTGACCACGTGCCGCACGAGGCCCGTGTCGTAGACCTGCTGGTTCGCGAACAGCAGCAGGTCGTTGCCGGCCTCCAAGGCCAGGAGCACGGCCTCGTCGGCGCCGTAGCGCTGGGTGATCGCCGCAGCCTGGAGGTCGTCGGTGACGGCTGGGCCGTCGAACCCGATGTCGTCCCGAAGCACGGTCAGGGTTGGCTGGCTGAGCGAGGCCGGGTACGACGGGTCGAGCTGGCCGTTGACGACGTGGCCCACCATCACCGCGTCGAGCTTGCCGGCAGCGGCGAGCTCCCGGTACGGATCGAGCTCCGTGCGCGACCAGGTCGTGCTCACGTCGGCCACGCCGAAGTCCGTGTTGACCGTGGACGAGCCGATCCCCGGGAAGTGCTTGACCGCGGACCGGACGCCCCGAGCGTGGAGCGCGTCGAGCTCGATGCCCGCCAGGCGCGCCACGGTGGCGGGATTGGCGGAGAACGAGCGTCCCAGCGCGCCGATGGCCGGGCTGGTCGGGTTGACGTCGAGGTCCACGACCGGCGCGAAGTCCAGGTTGCAGCCTGCGCCGGCAACGGTCGCGGCGAGTGCGCGAGCCCAAGCCTGGGCCGCGGCGAGGGTGCCCCGCCCCACCGCGGCCTCGGACACGAGCGAGGGGTACCCGTGGGCCGGCCCGAGCCGCGTGACCACGCCGCCCTCCTGGTCCACGCCGATCAGCAGGCCGCCAAGCCCGGCCGCGGCCCGGAGCTCCGCGGTGAGCGACTCGACCTGGGTCGGGGTGGCCACGTTGCGCGCCCCGCCCGTGCGCTGGTCCCGGTCGAAGAGGATCACGCCGCCCAGGCCGTCCCGGGCGATGGCCTGGCGGAGCCACGGGGCCTCCGCCAGGCGCTGGCCGCGGAAGCCCACGATGAGCAGGCCGGCGATCCGATGGGCCAGCTCGTCGGTTGCCGACGGCGACGACAGGGCGGCCGTGCCGGGCGGGGGCGAATCGGGTGGCGCGGGCGAGCTGGACGGCGCGGGCGACGCGGGGGCGTGGCCCGCGGGCGACCCGGCGGCGCCAGTCGACGTCGAGGGCGAGGGCGAGGGCGAGGGCATCGTGGGCGGGGTGGCGCAGGCGGCCAGACTGGCCGCGACGCTGCCGAGCGCCATCCCGGCCAGCAGTGCGCGTCGCGAGACCGTCGGGCGAGACGCCGTCTCCACGGCGTCAGCGTACGCCGGGACGGCCGGTCAGGCCTTGAGCGTGATCGTCCCCGTCGCCTTGTCAACCACGATCGGCAGCTCCAGCAACGGCTGGGGGGCTGGCCCCTGGAGGACCGCCGCGTGGTTGTTCGGGTCGTACGCGGCGCCGTGGCACGGGCAGAGCATGATGTCGTTCTGGGGGTCCCAGCCCACGCGGCAGCCCGCGTGCGTGCAGATCGCGTCGAAGCACGCGTAGCCGCCGCTCTTGAGCTTGACCACCAGCGCCGGGTCACCGGCCGGCAGCGACGACGGCGCGCTGGCCGGAACCGTGATCCGGACGGCGCCCTGCTGGTCCACCTGGGCCGTGGTCGCGACCGTGAGGGCGTTGGGCGCGGCAGCCGCCGCAGCCGTGGCGCGCGGGGCGGAGGTGGGTCCGCCCGGGACG
>JAKAMV010000138.1 GCA_021812735.1 Chloroflexota bacterium
CCCGCCCAGGCGTTGACCAACGCGATCTTCCAGGTCGAGTACATCGACCGGATGCTGGATCGCGACCCGGCGGCCGCGCGGGCGGAGATCCGCTACCTGCGCGACCTGCTCCGCCGGGAGCTGGGGGACGTGCGAGCCTTCATCACCCAGCTGCGGCCCCCGCTGCTTGACGAGATCGGCCTGTACGGCGCCATCCGCGACCAGGCGGGCGCCCTCGAGGCCGCCACCGGCGTGGACGTGGACCTGCTGCTCGCGGCACCCCCCGAGCGGCTCGGCGACACCCAGCAGACCGCGGTGCTCCGCATCGTGCAGGAGGCGCTGCAGAACGTGCGCCGCCACGCCGACGCGCATCATGTGCGCATCTCGACGCGCGCCGATGGAGACACGGACGGCGAGTGGGTGCTCGAGATCATCGACGACGGGCGCGGGTTCGACCCGGGCGTGGTCCGCGAGGGGGCCAACCGGAGCTTCGGGCTCCGCTTCATGCGCGAACGCGCGGAGCTGATCGGGGCGCGGCTCGAGCTCCAGTCGAACCCGTCGGCGGGCGCGCGCGTCTGCGTTACGATCCCCGCAGGGACAGACAGGAGGTAGGGACATGCCGGAGGGCTACCAGGGACCGGATCGGCGACGGACCATGCCCGACCGGCGAGGAGGCGCGGTGCTCAAGGTCCTGCTGGTGGACGACCACCCCTTCTTCAGGCTGGGGCTGCGCAACTCGCTCGGGGAGCAGCCCGACATGGAGATCGTCGGCGAGGCGGAGGACGCCCAGCGGGCGATCGACGTGGCCGACGAGCTCGCCCCCGACATCATCCTGATGGACCTCTCGCTCCCCGCGCCGGGTGGCATCGAGGCCACCGCGCGGATCAAGCGCGGGCTCCCCAGCGCCTCGGTGATCGTGCTGGCGCAGAACGAGGACGAGGACTCGCTGTTCGACGCGATCAAGGCCGGGGCCGCCGCGTTCATCCTCAAGGACGTCGCGCCGGACGACCTGGTGGCGATCATCCGCCGGGTGGGCGGCGGGGAGTACCTGATCAACGACAAGGTCTTCGCGCGTCCGGCGGTGGCCAGCCGGGTCCTCAAGGAGTTCCGGGAGCTCTCGATCTACGGCCAGGAGTCGCAGCCGATCTTCGCCCCGCTCTCGCCGCGCGAGGTGGAGATCCTCGACAACATCGCGCAGGGGATGACCAACAAGCAGGTGGCCTTCCAGCTCTCGATCAGCGAGCAGACCGTGAAGAACCACATGAGCAGCATCCTGCGCAAGCTGTCGGTGAACGACCGCACGCAGGCGGTGGTGTACGCGATGCGGCAGGGCTGGATCCGGGTCCCGGAGGACTGAATGGGCCGGCCGGACGAGCCGGTGGCCGGGCCGGAGGGGCAGGCGACCGCATCGGGCGAGGAGGCGGGCTCGGCCGTCAGGCCGGTGGCCGCCGCGCTGGGCGGCGCCGAGGAGCAGCTCGAGCGGCTCGGGCGCGAGCTCACCGAGATCGCGATGCTCGAGCACCAGACCCGGGGGGAGGCGGCGCGCCACGAGCAGCGGCGCGTCCAGGCGGGCGAGCGGCTGACGGCCATGCAGAGCCGCAAGGACGCCGACCCCGACGAAGTGCGCGAGGCGGTGGCACAGCTGCTCACGCTCACCCGGCGCAGCGCCCTCATGGAGGCGCAGGTCGACGTGCTGGCGGGCAAGGAGAAGGTCCTGGTCCGCTACCGCGACCACCTCGCCGAACTCGTGGAGGCGCTCCGGGCGGCGGCCGAGTGGGTGCCGCCGGAGGGGTCCGGTGACGAGCTCGAGGCGCTGCCCGTCTCGGCGGGTGTGTCCCGCGCGATCCTCTCGGCGCAGGAGGACATGCGGCGCGACATCGCCCGGGCCATGCACGACGGGCCGGCACAGAGCCTGGCCAACATCGTGCTGCAGGCCCAGATCGTGGAGCGGCTGGTCGCACGCGACCCCGAGGCGGCGGTGCGCGAGGCCCAGACGCTGATCGACGTGGTGCAGCACGCGCTGGACGCGACCAAGACCTTCATCTTCAACGTGCGCCCCATGGTGCTCGACGATCTCGGGCTGGTCCCCACGCTGCGGCGGCTCGCGCGGGACCGCGGGCGCGACGCGCAGATCCCGGTCGACTTCGATTCGGTGGGCGCCGACCGCAGGCTCGACATCGACCTCGAGACGGGCCTCTTCCGCATCCTCGACCAGGCGACCGTGGCGTACCTGGAGACCGCGCCCGACCGCGTCTCGCTCTCGCTCAGCTGGGAACCTGCGTCACTGGCGGCGCACCTGCAGGCGACTCAGACGGCCGAGACCGTGCTGGCGCTGCCCCCGGGCGCTCCTGCCGATGTCGACGCATCGCCCGACGAGGAGCACGCGGCGGCGGCGAGCACCAGGCGCCGGCGTGGCTCGCGCGAGCAGGGCGAGGACCTGCCGCCGGCGCTGGCGGCGATGATCCGCGAGCAGCGCGAGGACGAGGCCGCGCGGGCGGCCGGCGCCGAGCCGCCGCGCGCGCAGGGACTGCCCGCCGCGACCTGGCGCGACATCGAGCAGCGGGCCCGCTCGCTGGGGATCGAGGCACGCCTCAGCGACGAGGGACGCTGCCTGGACCTGGCGGCTGAGTTGCCAAGCTGAGCACGCGCCGCACGGTGCTCTGAGCCACAGCGGCGCTCATTTCCGTTGCGAAGCGGCACCGGAAACGCCCGACCCGATCGGCACTGGTGCTTCCCAGGACGTTCGAGGGTCTTGTCCGCACCGAGCGACGCGCGTACCGTCTCTTGGTGGACCCGGGTATCCGGGCTGCGGTGTTCTCATCGGCTCGTTATGGAGCCCCATGGATGGGAGGTCGGGGATGTTCATACTGTCCCCACCGTCGCGAAGCGCTGCGACTGGGCAGGTGCCCGAGGATCGCGAGTCCGAAGCGGGGCAGGGCCTCGCCGAATATGCGCTGATCCTGGCGCTGATCGCGGTCGTCGCGGTCGTGTCGCTGGCCTTCTTCGGCCACGCCGTGAGCGGCATGCTCAGCACCATCGGGAGCAGCGTTGCGAGCGCGACCTGAGCACGGTGCTGGCTCGCACCGGAATCGCGGGGGGTACTTGATTCCCAGTGGACTTTGGAGGGCGGGCCGTTGCATACTGACCGCCCGGTCCACGGACCGAGTCTTCAAGGAAAGGAGGGACCCTCGCACATGGCGCTCGTCCAGTATCTCGTAGCCCGCTTCTTCGACCGCGAAGAGGGGCAGGGCCTCGCGGAATATGCCCTGATCCTTGCACTCATCGCGATCGTCGCGATCGTCGCGCTGATCTTCCTTGGTGGCCAGATCAGCAACATCCTGAGCACAGTCGGCAAGTCCATCTGAACTCGGTTCAGCCAGCCCGAAGAGCGCCAGCCGCGCGGCTGGCGCTCTTCCTTATCCGGGGGATGCTCACCCGGGCGTCCCACGGGTCATGGGAGATTCGTAGGGTCGAACGCACCGGGTGGGGTGCTACAGTGTTGCCGCCTGTCACCTAGGGGAGCGTGGGGAGCACTCAATTGAAACGATCGAGCCGGCTCATCATCCTGGTGGGCGCCCTCCTGGCGGTTGCCGCGTTCGGCGGCATCCTCTGGTACGGCAGCCAGGGAGGGACGACACCGGGCAGCGCGAGCGCGACGGTCGCGACCACGACCAAGATCGTGCAGGCCGCCACCGCCATCTCGCTCGGGACCACCATCACCGCCAACCAGGTGGTGGTCAAGGAGGTCCCCGTCACCGCCGCGCCGGTCGACGCATTCAGCGACCCGACCCAGGTCGTGGGACGCATCGCGCGCCAGCAGATCAACGCCGGGGACACGATCACCACCGCCGACTTCGCGTCCGGCAACACCGCCCAGGGCGACCAGATCGTGAAGGCGCTGAAGCCCGGCTTCCGGGCGATCGCCGTGCAGGTCGACCAGAACACCGGCGTCGGGACGCTGATCCAGCCCGGGGACCGGGTGGACCTGGTGATGGGCATCAAGATCCAGACGTACGTGGCGCCGACGGGTGTGGGCGCCGCGGCCAGCCAGCTGCCGCAGCCCGTGCCGGGCGGCCCGCAGCTGAGCGTCAAGGACATCATCCAGAACCTGGAGGTCCTGGGCACCCTTACGCCGCCCGTGGCCACCACCACCACCGGCCAGCAGCAGGCCCAGCCGGCGCCGTCGGCCGGGGCACCGGTGGGTCTCACCGGGCAGCAGATGATCGTGATCCTGGCGGTGACCGCGCAGCAGGCGGAGGTCATCAAGTACGCCCAGGTCAACGCGGCCGACAACGCCGACACCCCGATCTCGCTGATCCTCCGTGCACCTGCGGATGCCTCCGCCCCGCCGGACAAGACCAGCGGCATCGTGCTCAAGACGCTGCTGGACCAGTACGGCGTGCTGCCGCCGGTCCTGCTCGAGGGCACGCTCCCGACCAGATGAGTCCAGTGAGCCAGGGCGGGTGGCGGTGCCATCCGCCCTGCTTTGAGTCCCGCCGTCACCGCCGACGGCACGCACGAGAACCGTTGACGCAGGCATGAGCGACCGGATCAGGATCCTGATCGTGGATGACATCCCGGAGACCCGGGAGCATCTCGCGAAGCTGCTCGGCTTCGAATCCGACATGGAGGTGGTGGGAACCGCCGAGTCGGGTCCGGAGGCGCTGGAGCTTGCCCCGAGGCTCACTCCCGACGTGGTCCTGATGGACATCAACATGCCCGGCATGGACGGGATCGCCACCAGCGAGCAACTCAGCGCGAGGGTCCCCTCGGCGGCCGTCATCATGATGAGCGTCCAGGGCGAGGCGGACTACCTGCGCCGCTCGATGCTGGCCGGCGCCCGCGAGTTCCTGGTCAAACCCTTCAGCGCGGACGAGCTCACGACCTCCATCCGCAAGGTCCACGAGCGCGAGTCCGAGAAGCAGGCGCGGGTCGCCGACCGGGTCGAGGCGGCCGCATCCGCCGCGCGTGCCGCGGAGGGCCGTCCTGATCCCACCGGTGCCGTGGTGACGATCTTCTCGCCGAAGGGCGGGGTGGGGCGCACCACGATCGCGGTCAACCTCGCGGTCGCCGCCGCGAAGCAGGGGAAACGGGTGGCCCTCGTCGACGGGAGCCTGCAGTTCGGCGACATCGCCGTGATGCTGAACCTGGACCCGCGGCACCGGTCGCTTGCCGACCTCGTCCCGGAGATCGCCGCCGGCGTGCCCGAGTCGGTGGAGACCGCCCTGGTCCGACACGACAGCGGGGTGGACGTGCTCCTCGCCCCGCCCACCCCCGAGACCGCCGAGCTCATCACGCCGGCCTACCTGCGAGGGGTCCTGGATCAGCTCCGCGCGGACCACGACCTGGTGGTGGTGGACACGCAGCCCGTGCTCAACGACATGGTCCTGGCGATGCTCGACGTCGCCGACCGGATCGTGGCGGTCCTGACTCTCGAGATCACCAACATCCGCAACCTGCGGGTCTTCCTGGAGGTGGCCCGGCAGCTCGGCTACGACGATCGCCTGGACCTGGTGCTCAACCGGGCGGATTCCTCGCTCGGGATCCGGGTGGCCGACGTCGAGCGTTCGATCGGCAGGAAGGTGGACCATTCCATCGTCAGCGACGGCCGCAGCGTGGTGTACGCGCTGAACCGCGGCGTTCCGTTCGTCATCAGCAACCCCGAGGCGCAGGTGAGCCAGGACCTGGCCCGCCTCGCCCGTGACCTTGCCGGCACCCGGTCCGAATCGCGCGAGGCCGACTCGTCGGCCGGCCGGTCCGCCCAGCGCCGGTCGATCTTCGCCTGGCGATGACCGCATCGCGAGCCTGAGGGAGCGCGCCAATGTCCCTGTTGAGACGTATCGAGAGCGCCCGACCCGCCACCGGCGGGTCGCTCCCGGCGCCCACCGCGCCCGGCGCACCCGCGCCGGCCGGCGTTCCATCGCAGCCCGGCGGCAATGGCGCTGCGGCGGCCCCCCGCATGACTCCGCAGGTCCCCGTCCGCGAGTCGTTCCGCGACGTCAAGTTCCGGATCCAGAACCGCGTGATCCAGGACCTCGACCCGAAGCTGGACCTGTCCAACCAGGTGGAGGTGCGCCGGCAGATCGAGGAGGTCTTCGGCAAGGTCGTCGACGAGGAGGGCCTGGCCCTCACGCGCGCCGAGCGCGTGCGCATGCTCGAGCAGATCACCGACGAGATCATCGGCCTCGGACCGCTGGAGCCGTTGCTCCGCGACGAGAGCATCACCGAAGTCATGGTCAACGGGCCGCGGCAGGTCTACATCGAGCGTGCGGGCAAGCTCGAGCTGACCAACGTGGTCTTCCAGAACGACGATCACGTGATGCGAATCATCGACCGCATCATCGCGCCGATCGGCCGCCGCGTGGACGAGTCCTCCCCGATGGTGGACGCTCGCCTCACGGACGGGTCCCGCGTCAACGCGATCATCCCGCCGCTCTCGCTGGTGGGCCCCGTGCTCACCATTCGCAAGTTCGCCGCCTCGCCGTTCACGGTGGACGACCTGATCCGGTTCGGCACCGCAACTCCCGAGATGTTCGACTTCCTCAAGGCCTGCGTCGAGGCGCGGCTCAACGTCTTCGTCTCGGGTGGCACGGGCTCCGGCAAGACCACCACGCTGAACGTGCTCAGCTCGTTCATCCCCAACGACGAGCGGATCGTGACCATCGAGGACGCGGCCGAGCTGCAGCTGCGCCAGGAGCACGTGGTGACGCTCGAGTCGCGGCCCCCCAACATCGAGGGCCGGGGCGCCATCCCGATCCGCGAACTGGTGCGCAACGCCCTGCGCATGCGCCCCGACCGCATCATCGTCGGCGAGGTCCGGTCCGGCGAGGCGCTCGACATGCTGCAGGCCATGAACACCGGCCACGACGGCTCGATGTCCACCGGCCACGCGAACACGCCGCGCGACATGCTGTCGCGGCTCGAGACGATGGTGCTGATGGCAGGCGTGGAGCTTCCGCTGCGGGCCATCCGCGAGCAGATCGCGTCCGCGGTCGACCTGATCGTCCACCAGAACCGCCTGAAAGACGGCCAGCGCAAGATCATCGCGATCACCGAAGTCCAGGGCATGGAAGGCGATGTGATCGTGATGCAGGACGTGTTCGTGTTCGAGCAGACCGGGGTGGTGGACGGCAAGATCCAGGGACACCTGAAGCCGACCGGGATCCGCCCCAAGTTCGTCGAGAAGTTCGAGGTCGCCGGCATCCATCTGCCGCCGGGCCTCTTCGGCTTCACGTATTGATCGGGGGTAGGCCAGTGCGCGGGGGAATGGCGACATGAGCAACCCGATCCTGTTCGGGCTGGCCGCCGTTGCCGGCCTCGCGATCCTGCTGGTCACCATCGGACTGGCGGGAGCCCGCGGGTCGAGCGTCTCCGAGCGCCTCGAGCGATACGCCTCGGCCAGGACCGAGGAGGAGAAAAAGAAGGCCGGGACCCCGTCGCTCTCGGACATGATCCAGAACTCGGCCGCGCTGGCGACGCTCAACCGGGGAATCGAGCAGCGCGACTTCGGAGCCAACCTCGCCCGCGACATCGCGCGTGCCGACCTGCGCCTGAAGGTCAGCGAGTATCTCGCCATCTGGGCCGGAACTACCCTCGGGATTCCGCTGTTGATGATCCTGCTGAGCCCGATCGTCGAAGTGTTCAGCAGCCCGCTGGCGTGGGTGATCGGCGCGATCATCGGGTTCATGCTGCCGCGGTTCTGGCTCAGCCGTCGCCGCGCCGGGCGGCTCAAGGCGTTCAACGGTCAACTGGCCGACACCATCACCCTGATCGCCAACGCGCTGCGCGCCGGTTCCTCGTTCCTCCAGGCCGTGGAGATGGTGGTGCGCGAGACACGCCCACCCATCTCCACCGAGTTCGGACGGGTCATCCGTGAGGTCAACCTGGGACTGGCGTTCGACCAGGCGCTGGAGAACATGCTGCGGCGGGTGCGCTCGGACGACCTGGAGCTGATGGTGACGGCGATCTCGATCCAGCACCAGGTGGGCGGCAACCTGGCGGAGATCCTGGACTCGATCGCGTTCACCATCCGGGAGCGGGTGCGCATCAAGGGCGAGATCCGGACCCTCACTGCGCAGCAGCGCATGTCGGGGTATGTCGTGGGGTTCCTGCCGATCGGCCTGACCGGGATCCTGTTCGTGATCGCGCCGAGCTTCATGCAGCCCATGTTCCGGAAGCCGCCGGAACTCCTCGGGCTGCCGGCCGGCATCATCGTCCTCTGCATCGCCGCCTTCGCGATGTTCATGGGCTTCATGATCATCCGCCGTATCGTGGACATCGAGGTCTGAGCCATGCCGATCCTGACGATCCTGGTCGGCGCCGTGCTGGCCCTGGGCATCCTGCTCGTCTTCATCGGGATCGCCCAGTCGGCGCCGGTCGACCCCGTCCAGGCCCGGCTGACGCAGCTGGGCACCATGCAGGCGAAGAACCTCGAGGAACTGGAGCTGCAGGCGCCGCTCTTCGAGCGGACGATCCGTCCGTTCGCCCGGCGCCTGTCCGGGATCGCACAGCGGTTCACCAGCGCGACCCAGGCGGGGCGCACCGAGAAGCGGCTGGCGATGGCCGGGCACCCGGGCAACATGCGCACCAGCGATTTCCTGGGAATGAAGGTGGTGATCGCGCTGGCACTTGCCGCGATCGCCTTCCTGGTTTTCGGGATCCTGGGCGGCAACCTCGTCGAGGGGGTGCTGTTGGCGGTCGTCGGAGCCGGTCTGGGGTATCTCGCGCCGGAATTCTGGCTGGGCCGGCGGATCCGCGCCCGGCAGAAACTGATCCTGCTCGCCATTCCCGATGCGCTCGACCTGCTGACGATCTCGGTCCGCGCGGGCCTGGGCTTCGACGCGGCGCTGGGCAAGGTCACCGAGAAGATGACCGGCCCGCTGTCCGATGAGTTCCGCCGGGCGCTGGCGGAGATCCGGGTCGGCAAGGCGCGCCGCGAGGCGCTCCGCGACATCGTGGGGCGCACGGAGGTCCCGGCGCTGACCAACTTCATCGGCGCGGTGATCCAGGCCGAGCAGCTGGGCGTCTCGATCAGCAAGGTGCTCCAGGTGCAGTCGGAGCAGCTGCGCATCGAGCGGCGACAGCGGGCCGAGGAGCAGGCGGCGCAGGCGCCGATCAAGATGCTCTTCCCGCTGGTGGGTTGCATCTTCCCGTCGCTGTTCATCGTGATCCTCGGGCCGGCGCTCATCCTCATCGCCCTCAACCTGAACACGGGCGGACGGTAGCCGGCCACGGCAAGGTGAACGAGACCGCTCCGGGGGCAGACACCCGCCAGCCGGTCCCCCTTCACCAGACGGCAGCCGTCATCAGGTCGGCCGCTGGGAGTCAGCCGGTAGCCGTCCTCGTCACGCGTTCGGGCGCGCCGCTGGCCACCGACGTGCGGACGGCCCGTTCGCTCTGGGCGCGCTTCGTGGGCCTCATGGGCCGCCGCGGGCTCGCCCCCGGCGAGGGGCTGTGGCTCCCCACCGACGCAAGCATCCACATGCTGTTCATGCGCTTCCCGATCGACGCGGTGTTCCTGGCGCCGGCGGACGGTGCGGGTCGCGGTGCCTGGCGCGTGGTCGCCATCCGGGAGCGCCTGCGCCCGTGGACGGGCGTGGTCTGGTTCGTGCGCGGCGCGCGCGGCTGCCTGGAGCTCGAGGCCGGGGCAGCGGCTCGGGCCGGGCTGCGCGCCGGGGACACGGTGCGGTTCGGGACGGGGTCAGATGGCTCACCCGGGTTCGGCCCCGCCGCGGTACCGTAGCGCTCAGTTCGATCCGGCCGGTCCGGCGTCCTCCGGCGGCCGAGCCCTGGACCCTGCCGCGCCCAGCAGCGGCACTCAGCAGCCCGCCAGGGCCACCGGCGGCAGCAGGGGGGCCCGGCAGCCACGCCAGGGGCGGGAGCGGCACCTCACGTTCCACCACGTGCCGCCAGCGGCGCCGCCGGCAGGATCAGCAGCGTCAGGTGGTGGGGCCACAGCAGCGGCACCACCAGCAGCGTCGCCATGAAGGCCGCCATCAGGCCAGACTCCGCGCCGCGCCGCGACGCAGCGATCACCGCCGCGAGCCCCAGGGCGGCGCCGAGCGCGAAAGCCAGTGTGGGCCGGGGCCCGGCGAAGCCAGCCCGCGCGGCAAGCGTCGCGAGCCCGACGTCGCTCGATGCGGTGCCGGCACCGCGCAGGTTGAGCAGCAGCCGGGCGTGGTCGAGCCAAGCGCCGCCACCGTTCACCAGTGCGGAACCGGCCAGCAGCACGGCTCCCAGCACGGCTGCGCCGGCGAGCGGCGCAGCATGGCGGCGCAGGGCCCACCAGGCGAGCAGGATCGCGACCTGCGGGCGCACGGCGATCGCAAGGGCCGCAGCCGCGCCCGCCAGGGCCCCACCGACCGGGCGGACGCTCCATCGCCAGGCCGCCGCGCCCGACAGGAGGACGAACAGGCTGACATTGCCGAGGTTCAGGTCGAGCAGGGTCGGCAGCGAGAGGCACGCGATCCCGAACGCGGCCAGCCGGACGGTCCGCGATACCGGCAGAATCGCGCAGGCGGCCACGAGCGCGACGACGTGCAGCGCGGCCCAGGCGGGGCTGAGCGGGACCGGCGCAAGCAGGAGCACCGCGAGCGGGGGTGGATACAGGTAGAGGCCGCCGGGACCCGGCGCGAACGGGCCCCCCTGGGTCTGGGCCTGGTACAGGGGCTGATCGGCGGCAAGCCGCCTGGCCGCCGCGTCGTAGGCGGCGAAGTCGTAGCCTGACCCACGACTGCCCTGGAACAGGACGATCGCAGCGACCAGCACGACAGCCCCGACCAGCGCCAGTACCCAGGCAGCCGCATCGGCTCGGACGAAACCGGGGCGCTGCAGGGCGGCGCCGACACCCCTGGCGAGTCGGGATCCGCCAGCAGCACCGGGCGTCCCGGGAGCCGCGCTGCCGTCCTCCTCCCCGCGCATCGGTGGATGATAGGCCCGGCGTGCGCAGTCAGACCGCTCGGCGCGCCGACGCGTCAGGGGCAGGCTCGGGCGAGTGCTCCCAATCGTGGTAACTGATGTGGATACATCAGTGTGGTAATGTGTCCACATGGGTGACGTCGGGATCAGGGAGCTGAAGCAGCGCCTCTCCGAGTACCTGGAGCGGGCGGAGCGGGGCGAGGTCCTTCGGGTCACCGACCGCGGCCGGCCGAAGGCGGTGCTCGGCCCGGTGCCGGGGCGCGCACGCATCGAGGACGGGGTCCGTGCCGGCTGGATCACGCCCGGGACGAACGCGCCGCTGCGTCCGGTGCACCGGGCACGAGCCTCCAGGCGGGTCCTCGACGTGTTGGCCGAGGATCGGGGCGAGTGAGCACCTACGTCGATTCGAGCGCCCTGCTCAAGCGCTACGTTGAGGAGGCCGATTCAGCTGCCGCTGACACGCTGCTGCGGGCCGATGACGAGCTCCTGACGGCCCGGCACACGATCGTGGAGGTTCGCCGCAACCTCGCGCGCCTGCTCTCGGGACGCGACCTCGTGACCGCGCGCGCCGCATTCGCCGACGATCTGCGCTCCGTCTCGATCATCGAGCTCGACGAGGCGACCTGCGAGTCGGCCGCCACGATCGCGGAGGTGACCGGCGTGCGAACGCTCGATGCGCTCCACCTGGCGGCCGCCCAACGGGTCTCCGCGCCCGGAGCGGGTTTCCTGACCTTCGACCTGCGCCAGGCACAGGCGGCCCGCGCGCTCGGCCTGACCGTCGTGACGGCCTGACGCAGTGGCGGGCCCCGTGTAGGGATCCCCTGCGGGTAAGCGCCGGTTGAGGGTCGGCCGCGAGCATGCGCGGCATGAGCGCGCTCCTCGACCTCGTCCTGCCGCCGCGCTGCCCCGGCTGCGGGCGCGAGGGCGCGCCGATCTGCGCGCGCTGCATGCGGCCCCTGGAGCGACGGCTGGACGAGCCTCCGGGCGTGCCGGTCGGGCTCCCGGCCGAGCTTCCCGCGGGGCTCGTGCAGCTGGAGTGGTGCGCGGCGTTCACCGGACCGGTGCGGGCGGCGCTGCTCGCCCTGAAGTACGACGGCGACCGGCAGGTGGTGGAACCGCTGGCGACCGTGGTCGCGCGTCGGTGGCGCCGCGCGGGCGCCGTCGGGGAGGTGCTGGTGCCGGTCCCCATCCACGCCGAGCGCCTCCGATCGCGCGGCTACGACCAGGCGGTGCTGCTGGCCCGTGTCGCGGCGCGCGAGCTAGGCCTGCCCATGGTGCCCGCGCTGCGCCGCGTCGAGGCCACGGCCGCCCAGTACCGGCTGGGCCGCGCGAAGCGAGCTGAGAACGTGGGCCGCGCCTTCGAGTGCCGGCCGGAGCATCGGGCCGCGGTCCACGGCCGCGAGGTCGTGCTGGTCGACGACATCGTCACCACCGGCTCCACGCTGGCGGCCTGCGCGGCGGCCCTGTACGCGGCGGGAGCGCGCTGCGTGGCGGGACTGGCGGTGGCGCGGGAGCGGTGAGGCCCATGCCTGACATGCGTCTTCCAGAGCGAAGAACACGACCACCGCCGAACGACTTGACAACCGATGCTCGTCATAGACACCATGACGACTGTCACAAGCTTGATGACATTGCCCGAGGGCGAGGCCGTGTTCGCGCACAGCGTTGGCCAGGTCAATAGCGCCGTGATGCTCCACGGTCGACTGCCGTTGCGGCTTGGCGAGCTGGCCCGGGCCAGCAACCTGCCGCGACAGATCGTCGCTTCTGCGCTCCGCACACTCGAGAGACGAGGCATCGTAAGGCGCACCAGAGCCGGCGATCACGACGTCTTCGCCCCGGATGTCTCAAGCCCCTACTACCCGTCGGCCTACCTAGCCGCCCTGGTCGACCTCCCCGTTGCCGCGGCGCTCGGTAGTGAGCGTGCCATGGCCGCCTATCTGTACGGCTCGATGGCAGAGCCGGGAAGGGGAACCCCGAGGAGCGACATCGACCTTCTCCTCGTCGGAGATTTCCGGAACAAGGCGGCTGCGCGCGAGGCAGTCAGCACGATTGGCGAGCGGCTCGAGCGGCGGGTGGACGCGTTCGTGCTCAGCCCCGAGGAACTCGAAGCGGGGCGCCAATCAGGCGACGCGCATGTCCTGGCCGCTCTTGCAGGCGTCCGGCTCTTCGGGCAGATCTGACATGGCCCAGCTGTCCGACGTGACGCGGAAAGTCGCCCGGGATCTGATGTCGCGGTCGGCGAAGCGTATGGACGGCGCCGCGGCCGCCATTGCCCGGCAGGACATCACGGAAGGCGAGTTCGACAACCATTTCGATGGCGTGGTGTCGGCCATCTTCCACATCGCCGACGCCGTGGAACTGGTCCGCACCGGCGTCCATCGGAGAGTGGGCGAGGGCGAGGAGGCCACCGTCATCAGGTCCGTGATTACGACGCTGACCACGGACAAGGTCGGCTCGGTGCCGGCTCCGGCCAGGCTGATCGACCTCAACGGGCGGCGCAACACGTCCATCCACGGGCACTGGACCGAGGTCCTCGACCGTGACGCCCTGGCGGACGCGATCTCCGCCGGGCGGGAGTTTCACCGGGCGGCACGGGTCTACCTCGAGCGGCGCGGGGTAGCGCTCGACGCATGACTTCCGGCCCTCCTTCAGCCCCTTCCGGACCATCGGAGGGCGAGGGGTCGGGCGGTAGAATCGCGGCAAGGAGGTCAGCCGTGCGAACGACCGTCAAAGGCAAGAACCTCGACGTCTCCGATCGCGACCGCCACTACGCAGAGCTGAAGATGCAGCGGCTCGCGCGCCTGCTCGATGACCGCAGCGAGGTCATCGTGGAGTACTCGGTCGAGCACAACCGCAGTGCGGAGCAACGGCACATCGCGGAGTTGACGCTCCTGCTGGACGGCCAGCCGATCCGGGGAGTCGCGCGGGCGGCCTCGTTCCGGGCCGCGATGGACACGGCGGTCGACAAGCTCGAGAGCCTGGCGGTCGAACACAAGGAGCGCCCGCGAACCCGGAACCGCTCCGACGAGGCGAAGACCATCCTGCACTCCCTGGCCGACGGCACCCAGCCCCCCGCCGAGCGGGAAGGCAGCCCGTCCGTGGTGAAGGTGAAGCGCTTCGCCATCGAGCCGATGTTCGAGGAGGACGCCGTCGCGCGGATGGAGGAGCTGGGCCACAACTTCTTCCTGTTCGTGAACGCGGAGAACGAGCGCCTGGCCGTCCTCTACCGGCGCCGCGACGGCGACTACGGAATGATCGAGCCCACGATCGGAGGCGCCTACACGCCCGGCCGCAAATAGGGGCCGACTCGTCCCTCGACGGCACGCGCGGCGCCTGCCGCGGCCGCCAGATCAGGCGGGCCAGGTCTCGCGCGGCGTCAGCCAGTACGTGCCGTCCTCGCGCGCCATGATCCCGGCGCCCACGAGCGACCGGCGCAGTGCCACCGCGTCCTCGGTCATGCTGCCGAGCCGCGCGTTCACCTTGCGCTTCGGGTAGCGCTCGCCCGGCGCGAAGAGCGAATCGGCCACGTAGCGCAACAGCACCAGCCGCTTCTTCTCGTCCGCCGGGATCCGGGTCACGCGGCCGTCGGTGATGCAGGTGCCCAGAATCTTCGCGTCGTACGCGGGCCGGGGCGCGCCGTCGGGCCCGGGTGCCATCGCCGACTGCTCGGCACCGCCGCGACCCGCGGCATCCAGCTGCCGCCCCACCTCGGCCAGCCGCCCCGCCCGCAAGGCGTACTCCACGAACGGGCGACGGTCGCGGGATTCGACCAGCCCGACCTCGCGAAGGCGGGCCAGGTGGTGGACCGTCGTTGCCGGCGTCAGGCCCAGCGCGTCGGCGAGCTCGGCCACCGCCATCGGCCGGGTCGCCAGGAGGCCGACGATGCGGAGCCGCGATGCGTCGGAGAGCGCCTTGAGGGCCTGGAGCAGATGGGAATCCATGCGCCGCATGCCTCCCGAGCGGTCGGTGATTTGACGCCGGTCTAATCGTCAGTCTCCGCCCCGATTCGATGGATGTCAAACCCGCGACCCGCTACCATCAACGGATGCAGCCTGGTCCCCTCGCGGCCCTGGCCGGCCGCCGAGTCGGCGCCCACCTGCCCCTCGCGGGGGGCATGGTCAAGGCGGTGGATCGGGCCCTGGCCATCGGGGCGACCTGCCTGCAGGTCTTCGCCGACAACCCCAGTGCGTGGCGCCGCCGTCCGACGCCGCCCGCGGACCTGCCCGCGTTCCGGGCGCGCCTGGTCGCCGACGACGTCCTCCCGCTGGCGGTCCACGGCCCCTACCTGCTGAACCTGGCGGCGTCCGACGAGACCATCTGGGGC